>NZ_JAUSKL010000031.1 GCF_030646925.1 Candidatus Binatus sp.
GTTGGTGGCGACGGTAGGAGTCGAACCTACGACACTGCGGATATGAGCCGCATGCTCTAACCAACTGAGCTACGTCGCCACCGGGAATCGTCAAATGTAGCGTGCGCGATTGCGCCGCGAAAGAGCGCGCTCGATGCCGAATCGGCGCTACGCCAGCGGGATACTCCGCGTCTTGACCTGCTTGTGCCCGCGCTGAATCTGATACAGCACGCCTTCGTTGAACTCGACGCAGGTCAGCTTGCCGCCGTACACCAGCCCGGTGTCGATTCCGAGTTTGTACGGCAGATCGATCATCACGCCGCGCATCGGCGTATGCCCGAACACCACCGTCGCGTCGATTCGATGAGGATTGAAAATGAACTCCTGGCGAATCCACAGCATGTCTTCGGTCTGCTGCTCCTCGAGCTGGCGGGTCGGCATGATGCCGGCGTGGACGAACAGATACGGCGGGCGCAAATAGCTGACCGCGAGCCGGCTCATGAAATCCATGTGGCGGCCGGGCAGCCGCTCGGCAGCGTTTTCCAGGTCGCCTTCGCGGAGCCCGTAGCTGTCGAGCGTCGCGATGCCGCCGTTAAAGAGGAACGACTCGCCGTAATTTCCCGGCTTGCCGAGAAACGACATCATCATGTCCTCGTGATTGCCCTTCAGGAACACACACTCCGCCGGACCTTTTTCGAGCTCGAGCGCTATCTCGACGACGTCGCGCGCCGACGGACCGCGATCGACGTAGTCGCCGACGAACACGACCGTGTCGCCGGCGGCCGGCGCGATCGCTTTGAGGATTGCGCGCAGCTCGTCGGGGCATCCGTGGATGTCGCCGATCGCGAACAGGCGTCCGTCGAGTTTAGGGTTGCGGCGCGCGGTCATCGCGAGCCACCGCGGCGATTCGATTTGCCGTTGAGCAGTAGTTCGTCCAATGAGCTGCGATCCTCGATTATCCGGCGCACCGCGCTGTATGGATTGAGCTTGCCGCGGCGCACTTCGCTGACGACATCCGAAACGCCGCCGTCGGCGACTGTGCGTATCGCACGCTCTTCCAGCTCAGCGCTCAATACTTCGACGAACTCGCGCGTGCGGCGGTCGGCCTCGCGCGCCGCGTCGGTATGCTCGCGCAGGTACTCGCGATGCTCCGCGATTGCCTCGACCACTTTGTCCACGCCGCGATCCGCGGCAGCCTGCGTCAGCAGCACCGGCGCGCGCCATCCGTCGCCGCCGCGCAGATGCACGCTCAGTTCGAGTTCCGCCTTGATGCGATCGGCGCCTTCGCGGTCGGCCTTGTTGACCACGAAGATATCGGCGATCTCGTTGAGGCCGGCCTTCATCATCTGCACGCTATCGCCGCCTTCGGGCACCGTGACGACGACCGTCGTATCGGCGAGGTCCATGATTGCAAGCTCGGTCTGGCCTACGCCGACAGTCTCGATGATGATCACGTCGTTGCCGAAAGCGTCGAGCAGTTTGACGATCTCGCGCGCCGCGCGGCTTAAACCCCCGTGGCTGCCGCGCGATGACAGGCTGCGGATATAGACGCCCTCGTCCTTGTAGTGATCGGTCATCCGGACGCGGTCGCCGAGCACTGCGCCGCCGGAGAACGGACTCGACGGATCGATCGCGAGGATGGCGATTTTTTTGCCGAGTCCGCGATACAGAGCTATCAGACGATTGATCAGCGTCGATTTTCCGGCGCCCGGAGGCCCGGTGATTCCGACCACCTGTGCGTGCCCGGTCTTCGCGTAGATTCGCTCGATGATCGTGCTCGAATCGGCCGAACGATTCTCGACCTTGGTAATCAGGCGCGCGAGGTCGCGGATGCGCAAGTCGCCGCGCTCGAACCGCGCGAGCATCGCGTTCAGATCGGTGCCTTCGGGCTGCGGAGCCGCGGCGGGATTCGGTAGGGAATCGGAAGTCATCGTATATCTTGTCAGCGGGCCGGTTTGAACCCTCATGATATCTGCTTGCGTTCAGGGCGCGCAACAAATTTTCCGTGAACCGCAGGCGGCGATGCGCGCGGCATTGTTTTCGCCGCACGCGCACCCTACTCTCGACTGTTGAGTGAAGCTGCCGGACGTTTATACCGATTGGAAAATCGTGGTCGGCCTCGCGCTGGTCATGCTCGGCGCCGGTAACTGGGCGATCGGACTGCAGCGGACGCAGATCTACAGCCGGATGATCGCGGCGCGCGCGAAAGCGGGGACGGTCACCGACTATCGCAGCTTCGACGAACTCGAGGCGGGCGCCGGCGGCGCCGTACTCGCGCCGTTCTCGGAACGGGGGCATCAGACTTCATACGCGACGGCGCGGATGGATTTCTATCACGCCGCGTTCCTGGCCGGGCGCGTGATGGTGCTGAGCGGCCTGATGCTCACGCTGGCGGGTTTTATCGGCGTGATCCAGCGCGATTCGCGGCGGCCGTTCAAGCGACCGAGCGAACCATCCCATGTGCATCATTGACGGCGCGATCTTGACGTCTTGCGCGATCTTGAAGTGATGCTTGAAGTGCTGTCAGAGCGCGCGTGCGCGAAGATCAATCTGTTCCTGCGCGTGACCGGGCGGCGCGCCGACGGCTATCACGAACTCGATTCGGTGTTCCTGCCGATTTCGCTCGCCGATGAAATCCGCCTCGAGATTCGCGACGCCGCCGCGACCTCGATCGCGCTCAATTGCAACGTCCCGGCGTTGGCTGCGTCGGGAATCGATCTCGCGACTCGCGCGGCGCGAGGGTTTGTCGAGGAGTTCGGGCTGAAGGCGCAGGTGCGGATCGATCTGGCGAAGCATATCCCGATCGGCGCAGGCCTCGGCGGCGGCTCGAGCGATGCGGGAGCTGTGCTGCGGATGATGGCGCGCGCGGCGGGAATCGGCGTCGATGCCGCGCCACGGCTTCATCGAATCGCGCTGGCACTTGGCGCCGATGTGCCATTTTTCCTCGATCCGCGTCCGTCCCGCGTGACGGGAATCGGCCAAGTGCTGACGCCTTTGGATGACGTCCCCACTCTGCCGATCGTGTTCGCGGTGCCGCCGTTCGAAGTCGCGACGGCGAGCATTTTTCGATCGCTCCAGCCGTCAGGATGGAGCGGACCTGCGCCGGACGCCGATATCGCGGCAATTCTTCGCAACGAGATATCGCCGTCGATTACGGTGAACGATCTCGCCGCCGTCGCGATCGCGCAATTCCCGGAAATCGGTCGAATTAAAGCTCTACTTGAAGAATTGGGCGCGCGCGCATCGCAGATGAGCGGCAGCGGCGGCGCCGTTTTCGGCATCTTCGACGATCAGGAATCGGCGGATCGCGCCGCCGAGCAGGCGCGCAAGCGGATGCCCGCGGCGACGGTCGGGTCGGGGCGCACTGTCGATGCGGGCTGGCAGTGACCGAGGCCAGCATCGCGTCGGAGCAGAATTTTCCGAAACCTCACGCAGGTTTCGGGCTTCCCGTTGCGCGAAGCCGATTCGGGCCGGAGGGCCGAATCGCTATGAGTAAAGATGCGCGCTACGCGCTGTTAGTAATAGGATAGAAAGGACGGAATCGGGAAACTTGAAGGGATGCATTACAGTGCTCAACACGAAAGTCTGTTAACATCCGATGACGCGCGCATTGACAGCAAAAAACCGCATCAATAACATCGCTGATCCCGCATGCTGGTGGCGTACTGAGCGGGAATTCCGGGCACGTTCGCGTTACGATCGTAGCTTGGTCCGCAAATGGCGGATTAGCGGGGCGGAATTGTTTGGACTTGGACCGATGACAAGTCGGTGAGCCTGCGGCAAATTTCGGGCGCGGAGAGGAAGTAGATTTTAGAAATCGCGCATGCTGGGCGGTCGCCAAGTTGGTAAGGCACCAGGCTTTGGACCTGGCATTCGAAGGTTCGAGTCCTTCCCGCCCAGCCAATAATCGCGCGGGCGCTTAAGCTTTTGGAGGATGACGGACCGGTCGCGAACCAGAGGAACAGACGATGTCGGAACGGGTCAAGAACCAGCTCGATGTATTCACCGGGAACTCCAACCCAGCGCTCGCGCGCGAGGTCGCCGAGCATCTGGGCGTGAAACTCGGTGAAGCCGAAGTTGGCCGCTTCCCCGACGGCGAAGTGATGGTCGAGATTCGCGAGAACGTGCGCGGCGGCGATTGCTTCGTAATCCAGTCGATCTGCTCCCCGCCCAATGAAAATCTGATGGAGTTGCTGCTGATCAGCGATGCGCTTCGGCGCGCGTCGGCGGGACGTATCACGGCGGTGATTCCGTACTTCGGCTACTCGCGGCAGGATCGCAAGGTTGCGCCGCGCGTACCGATCAGCGCGAAGGTCGTCGCGGATCTGATCACGACCGCAGGAGTGCATCGCGTGCTCACGGTCGATCTGCACGCGGGGCAAATCCAGGGCTTCTTCAATATCCCGGTGGACAACCTTTACGCGATGCCGGTGCTGATCAACTATCTGCGCAAGCGCGTGGACGGCGCTCGCGTTTCGGTGGTATCGCCCGACGCGGGCGGAGTCGAACGGGCGCGCGCGTTTGCGCGGCGGCTCAACGCGAACCTCGCGATTATCGACAAGCGGCGGCAGCGCGCGAGCCAAATCGCCGAGATGCAACTGGTCGGCGAAGTTAAGGATTCGATCGCGCTGCTGGTGGACGACATGATCGATACCGCCGGCACGATCACCGAGGCCGCCAAGGTCGTCGCGAACGCCGGCGCGAGCGAAGTGATCGCCTGCGCGACGCATCCGATTTTGTCCGATCCGGCGTGCGACCGGCTGAACAAATCGCACATCACGGAGATCATCACGACCAACACTATCCCGCTGCGCGCCAAGACCCAGGCCGAGTTGACCAAGCTGAAGGTGCTCTCGGTGGGCAGTCTGCTGGCGGAAGCAGTCAAGCGAATTCATAATGAGGAATCGGTTAGTTCGCTCTTCAACTGAGCGCGCGAGCCTGAAGCGAGGAAGACCATGGAGACCGGTGAACTAGCCTGCGAGATACGGACGACCCGCCCCAAGGGGCAATCGAATGCGCTGCGGCGGCAGGGGCGAATCCCGGCCGTTCTTTACGGCCCGACGACCAAGGCGACCGCGGTCACGGTTGATCGTATCGAGTTGAAAGCGAGAGTTTCGGCGGCGGCGCACGTGCGATTGATCAAGCTCAAGTCGAGCACCGCGGATCTCGACGGCAGACACGTGATCTTCAAAGACGTGCAGCGCGCGCCGGTCTCGGGCGAAATTCTGCACGCGGATCTTTACGAGGTCGATCTGAATCGGCCGCTGCGGGTCGAAATTGCGTTCAAGTTTGTCGGCAAGGCGAAGGGACTCGCGAACGGCGGAATCCTCGCGCCACTCGAGCGCACCGCGACCGTCGAATGCTTGCCGCTCGAGATTCCCGACGCGATCGAAGTCGATGTCACCGACGTCGATATTCACGACGTCATTCACATTTCGACGGTGAAGTTCTCCGGCAACGTGAAGCCGATCTTCGACACCGATTATCCGGTCGTCACGGTGCTGCCGCCGACCGTCGCCGAGATTGCGGTACCGGTCGCGGCCGAGGCGGTCGAAGGCGCGGTGGTCGAAGGCGCCGCGGCGGAAGCCGGCGCTGCGCCCGCGGCGGAAGCTGGCGCGAAAGAGGCCGACGACAAGGGCGGCAAGAAGCCCGAGGCGGCGAAGAAGAAGTAGTACGCCTCGCGCGCGCGATCGATACGTCGATGCGCGCGGGTCGGATTGGGGGCGGGCTCGGCGTCGCGTGCGCCGGGCCGATGGCGGAGGGGGCTGGCGTTATGAGTTTCGTCCATCTTCACGTTCACACGCAGTACAGCCTGCTCGACGGCGCGAACAAAATCGGGCCGCTGATCGAACACGCCAAGGCGTCCGGGATGGAAGCGATCGCGATGACCGATCATGGCAACATGTTCGGCGCGGTCGAGTTCTATCAGAAGGCCAAGGCGGCGGGGATCAAACCGATCATCGGATGCGAGGCGTACCTTGCGCCGGGCAAGCGCACCGATCGGAGCCAGGCGCCGCGCAGCGACGACTTCGACGGCGGCGGCAATTTTCACCTCATCCTTCTCGCCCAGAATCGCGAAGGCTATCGCAATCTCTGCAAGCTGCTGACGACCGCGTACCAGGACGGCCTCTACTACAAACCGCGCATCGACAAGGAGATCCTCGCCGAGCTGTCCGGCGGGATAATCGCGCTCTCTGGATGTCTCTCGGGCGAACTCGCGCGATGGCTCCGCGCCGATCGGATGGACAAGGCGCGCGAAACCGCCGAGGCCTACGCGAAGATGTTCCCCGGCCGCTACTACCTCGAGTTGCAGGACAACAAACTGCATTCGCCGTACAACGAAGCATTGCGCGAAATCGGCAAATCCGTCGGCCTGCCGCTGGTCGCGACCAACGATTGCCATTATCTGCATCGCGACGACGCCAAGGCGCACGAGGTGCTGCTCTGTATCCAGACCGGCAAAGTGCTGTCGGACGAAACGCGCTGGCGCTTCGACACTGACGAGCTGTACGTCAAAACGCCGGAGGAAATGGCGGCGGCGTTCGGCGCCGACTCTGAGGAACTCCGCAACAGCGTCGAGATCGCGCGGCGCGTCGATTTCGATTTTGAATTCGGCAAGTTTCATTTTCCGGTGTTCAAGGCGGGCCCGGGCGTGGACCTCGACGCCGAGATGGAAGCGCTCGCGCGCAAAGGCCTGGCGGCGCGACTCGTTGAGATTCAAGCGCGGCGCACCGATGTCGATGAGGCGCAATACGTCGAGCGGCTCGATCGCGAAATCCCGGTCATCCGCGAGATGGGATTTTCGGGCTACATGCTGATTGTCGCGGACTTTATCAACTACGCGCGCAGCGTCGGGATTCCGGTCGGGCCAGGCCGCGGCTCGGTGGTCGGCTCGCTGGTGTCGTATGCGCTCGGAATCACCGAAGTCGATCCCGTCGAGCATCGATTGCTGTTCGAGCGATGGCTGAATCCCGGGCGCAAGTCGATGCCCGATATCGACGTGGATTTTTGCTTCGAGCGGCGCGACGAAGTGCTCGAATACGTGCGCAAGAAGTATGGCGACGATCGCGTCGCGCAGATAATCACGTTCGGCACGATCAAGGGCAAGCAGGCGATTCGCGATGTTGGCCGCGTGCTCGGGTTGTCGTTCGCGGAGACTGACAAGATCGTCAAGCTCTATCCCGCGCCCAAGCAGGGCCGCGATTTTCCGCTCGCCGATGCGCTCGAGATGGAGCCGCGCCTCAAAGCCGAGCGCAGAAATCATCCCGACCTTTTCAACTACGCGTTCAAGCTCGAAGGATTGCTGCGGCACGCGTCGCGCCATGCCGCCGGCGTGGTGATTTCCGACGCGCCGCTCACCGACCTGGTGCCACTTTACGTCGATAAGGAACGCGACGAAGCCGCGCTTTCGATCACGCAATACTCGATGAAGGGCGTCGAGGAGATCGGGCTTATCAAGTTCGATTTTCTCGCGCTCAAGAATCTGACGCTCATCACCGATACGCTCACTCTGATCAAGGCGGGCGGGAAAGTGGCGCCCGACCTGAATCGCCTGGGACTCGACGACCCCGAGACCTACAAGATGCTCTCGCGCGGCGACACCGTCGGCGTGTTCCAGCTCGAAAGTTCGGGGATGCGCCGGTTCATCACGGAACTCAAGCCGACCTGCTTCGACGACGTGATCGCGGCGGGCTCGCTCTTTCGGCCGGGGCCGCTCGACGCGATCGAAGACGGCAAGACGATGGTCCAGCACTACGTGGATCGCAAGCACGGCAAGGAGCCGGTCGAGTACGATCATCCGCTCCTGGAGCCAGTGCTACGCGACACCTACGGCGTCATCGTTTATCAGGAACAGGTGATGCGCGCGGCGCAGGCGCTGGCCGGATACACGCTCGAGCAGGCGGATATCCTGCGCGCCGCGATGGGCAAGAAGAACAAGAGTGTGATGGAGAAGGAGCGGGTGCGCTTTGTCGAAGGCGCCAAGTCCAACGGCGTCAAGCACGCGCAGGCGGAAGCGATCTTCGAGAAAATCCAGACCTTTGCGTCGTATGGATTCAACCGCTCGCACGCGGCCGCGTATGCGCTCACGACTTACACGACGGCCTACTTAAAGGCGCATTTCCCGCGCGAGTTCATGGCGGCGCTGATGTCGCTCGACATGGACGACGTGGACAAGACCTACAAGAATATCGCGGCGCTGCGCGAGATGAAGATCGCGATTCTGCCGCCCGATGTGAATCAGAGCCGGGTCAAGTTTGCGGTCACCGATGGCGCGATTCGATTCGGGCTGGCGGCGATTCGCGGCGTCGGCGCCAAGCCGGCCCAGGCGATTATTGCGGAGCGCGAGGCGAGCGGTCCGTTCGAGGGCCTCGCGGATTTTTGTCTGAGAGTCGGCACTCAACTGGTAAGTCGCCGCGTGCTCGACGCGCTTATCAAGTGCGGCGCGTTCGACTCGCACGGAATCGCGCGGGCGGCGCTGATGGCGCAAGCGGAGCAAGCGATCAAAATTGCGCAGAAGGCGCAGAGCGACGCGGAAAAAAATCAGATCGGGCTTTTCGGCGGCGCGGTGAAATTGCCGAAAATGCCCGCGCGCGAACCTATTCCCGAATGGGACGCGCGCGAAAAACTGAAGAACGAAAAGGAAGCGCTCGGCTTCTACATCACGGCGCATCCGCTGGATAAGTACGATCGCGAACTCGCGCGAATCGGCAAGCTCACGACCAACGATTTGGCCGGCGCGCCCGACGGCAGCCAGGTGCAAATCGCCGGCGTGATCCACGCGGTCAAGCTGAAGAACAACAAATCCGGCAAGCGCTACGCAACTTTCTCGCTGGAAGATCGCGCCGGCGCGGTCGAGGCGATCGCGTGGTCGGAGACTTATCAGCGCTTCGAGGCAATCATCATGGGCGACGAGCCGGTGGTTGCGCGCGGCAAGCTCGACGTCGATGACGAGCGGGCGCAGATAATTATCGAGAGCCTGGTGCCGCTCGATTCGGCGCTGGTCGAATCGGTGCGCGAGGTGCGAATCCGGGCGCCGCTGAGCCTGCTCGATAACGGCGGACTCGACGCGCTGAAAAACAAGCTCTCGCAGTATCGGGGCAAATCGCTCGCCTACCTGTATCTCGGGCTCGACGACGGTCGCGAGGCGGTGATGCTGCTCGGCGACAGCTATCGCGTGACGCCGACCGAGTCGTTCGTCGCCGACCTCGAGCAAATCCTCTCCCCCGGCTCCATCGAACTGCGCTAGAGCCGCAGCCTTGCCAATCGTAGTGTAACTCTCTGTTGATCTTCGAGATGCGACTGCCGGGGGAAAAATGTGGGCCGACAAGCTGGTTAGCGCGATTCTAGAGCGAGGTTATTCGAACGCCTGGCCGGAGAAGTTCAAAGCTGGGTTCGAAGCTATTTTCGGAGGAGACGGCGGCCGCTATCCGGACAGTGCGAAGCGGCATGTGACCCTGCGTGGACCGGCGCCTTCAGAGGATAAGGAGGGAATCGTACCATTCGCGGCGCTCATTCATCCTAGCAATCCCAGTACTGGACCGTATGGCGGGACCTCGCTTGCCGTTTTTCCGGGCGACGACGCGCCTTGCCTGATCTCGCTCGTGGTCGGGACTAGCGGCCTTGCTCCGGACGAAGAGATTTTGGGGCGTCCCGGGCATGCACGGAAAGCAGCAGCAGTTTGCGCTTGGCTGAACAGCGGGCAAAGAAAACTCGTCGCGTGGTCAAAGCACGACCCGACTCGCTTGGATCAACGCATTCCTTCGGAGGTCGCCGATGAGTTCGGCAATTACTCGAGAGCGATAGGAAAGTATGGCCACGTTCTGTACGCCATCTACGAGCCGGGTTCCGACAAGAATCAGACCTTGGGAGCGTTAACCGCATTTCTAGACCTGATGTTTGCGGAACGAGGCATTGGTCCGCTCACCCGCTTCGAGGCAGATGCACATGAGATTCGGACGCGCTGGTTCCATTACCTGATGCCACAAGTTTCAAACGATGCCGTCGCTGAACTTCTGAACGAACGCCACTACGTGATTCTGCAAGGTCCCCCGGGAACCGGTAAAACGCACATGGCGCGCAAGTTGATCTCGACGGAATACCATGACCGCGGCAGGACCATTCAATTTCACGCTAATACAACTTACGAGAACTTCGTCGGCGGGCTTGCACCAAGAACCTCGTCCGATAGCCTGGGATTTCAATTCGCGCCGCATAAGGGCTTCCTGACCCAAGCCGCCGAGCAAGCTCGCGCTTCGAGCGGAAAATATTTGCTCCATATCGACGAGATAAATCGCGCTGATTTGTCGAAGGTCCTCGGCGAGGCGATTTATTTGCTTGAGCCGGATGACTTGGAACGACGCCTAATCGATCTACCCTACGAATTCGAACCGCCGACCGGGAACCGACTTTCACTGCCTGACAACCTACACATACTCGGCACCATGAATACTTCGGACCGCAGTCTCGCGATCGTGGACATCGCGATTAGGCGCCGCTTTGCATTCACTAAGCTCTGGCCGCAGATATCGGTGGTTGAGAGCGAGGGATGTGACCTTATGAAGGAGGCGTTCCAACGCCTGCTCTCAATTTTTGTTGACCACGCGACCGAAGATGCGATGAACTTAGTTCCGGGTCATTCATATTTTCTGGAGTCGAATGTGCAAAAGGCGCGCAAACGGCTCGAGACGACGCTGAAGCCGCTGCTGGAGGACTACCTAGAACAAGGATACGTTTCGTCGTTCGCGGAGGCGGTGCGCTCCTACTTGCAATGGATCGATTCGCAGTGAGCCCCGTTACCAAGAGCGTGCGCGGTCGGCGCCGACAGCGGACCTATTCGCTTGCAGAGCCAGCGACGCTTGAGCAGCGTTGCTTCGAAGCGAAGGACTCTGCGGTAACTCGAATCTCCGCGCGCTTCTTGCTCCGAGGCCAACCGTCTCGCGATCCATCGCCGCAGATCGCGCGGCTCGCCGACCAGTTCGTGGACCTAAATCAAACTGCACTCCGCCAACTAGATTTAGTCGTTGAGCCGCACTACAGGAACTCTGACATTGAATTGGACATCCGCGCCGGCACCTGCATAGGGGCGATTCCACTAATTTCTCCGACTAGCGGACGACACGATTACGGATTGGTGGTTCGCCCGCGGTTCGACTGGCCCGGGATTGGTCCGATCCTGGGCGCGACAGGCTGGCGCGTGATTCCCGCGCCGTTGTCGATGCCATTGTTGCCGCGCTCCGAGCGTCGCGTGCCTCCTTGGGTGCTTTCGACGATTGTATTGTTCCGGCTGAAAGGGCTCCTCGAACAGTTGGAGCGCCGGTTCGAGATCACCAGCGAAGAACGCTCATCACCGAGAGGCACGATTGACTGGGGCCGGTATCTTAATCGCCAAATGAGCCGTGCCCGATTCCTCGAGGTTCCGTGCAGGTTCCCGGAGCTACAGAAGGATCGGAATTTGCGGTCTGCAATCCGTTTCGCTCTGGAGAAGCAACTACGTTCCCTTGAATCGCAGCGTATCGCCGGTTCGTTTGTCCGGGAGTTGATCGAGATGTGCCGCGGTTTAGTTGGTCAAGTCCTTGACGTCGCTCCACGTGCACCGCTTCCGACAACATTTCTGCTCTGGCAACGGAGTACGCTGAGCACGGATGTATTTCGTCGCGGTGTCGAGGCGATCGAGTGGACCGCTGAAGAACGGGGACTTGCCGGCCTCAGCGATCTCCAAGGGCTACCCTGGGCAATGTCCATGGAGCAATTCTTTGAGGCTTGGGTCGAGACACTCATGTCGCATGTTGTGCGTCGGATCGGTGGCCAACTACGAAGCGGCCGCGAGCGGCAAACGGTCGTGCCGCTCAACTGGGATCCTCCCTACCTCGGCTCACAGAAATCTCTAATTCCTGATCTCGTCATCGAGCGCGGCGACACTACGGTAATCGTCGACGCGAAATACAAAGAGCACTGGGAGGATATGCAAGAGCGGCGTTGGAGCGATTTAGAAGATGCGCTCCGCGAACGTCATCGTGCCGACCTCCTGCAGGTGCTCGCCTATTCGACAGTCGCGCGAACGCCCAAGGCTCTGGTTTGTCTTGCTTATCCCTGCAACGAAGAACGCTGGCTATCGCTTCGCGCCCGCAATCGTCTGGTCCATCGAGCGTCACTGCCTTTGACAGAGAGACGCGTCGAACTGATTCTCGTCGCCTTTCCGCTTTCGACCCGTGTCGTAGCCGAAGCCGTCAGCCTGATGGCGGAAGAGATCCGTCGCGTGGCAGCCTAAGCGCCTCCTGCATTTTCGATCGATCGTATCAGCCATCTTGGACTTGAAAACGCGCTATCGTGGCGGCAGCTCTTTTCAACGTGTTATTTGCTGCGGTCGACCCCTGCGGTTGCGGCAATCGTGCCGTCGGGGCCGATCGTTTTTTTTACTGCCTCGAGATGGGCAATCCATTCGGCGTCCTGGCCGGGTTCATCTTCCGGCCCATATTTGCCCTGCCTCAATGCCAGCGATTTCGCTTCGAGCGCATAGTAGATTTCGCACCAATCTTCTCGTGTCAAAGTGATCATGCTGCCCTCCTTCCCTGTATAAAGCACAGTCACCATTAGACAATCGACGCTCAATGACGGTCTTCGCGTCGATGCGGTGGCAGCGTCGATGGGATCGGCGGTTTCTGATAGAATCAGAGTGATCATCGAAGCGCGAGGAATATCAACTGGCAAATTTGCACGACGTATCGAACGAGCATCACGAACGCGCCATCCTGGTCGGAATCGAACTGGGTTCCGAGGTCGGAATCGGCAGCGATGAATCACTCGAAGAACTGAAATCCTTGACCGAGAGCGCCGGCGCCGAAGTCGCTGCGACCGTGCGCCAGCGCCTGAAGGCGCCCGACCCGCGCACTTTTATCGGCAAAGGCAAAGCGGCCGAGGTGCATCAACTCGCGCAAGACAAGGGCGCCAATGTCGCGATTTTCGACGACGCGCTCAGTCCCGCGCAGGCGCGCAATCTCGAGAACGAGCTCAAGCTCCGCGTGATCGATCGCAGCCAGCTCATCCTGGATATTTTTGCGCAGCGCGCGCGCACGCTCGAGGGCAAGCTGCAAGTCGAAATCGCGCAGCTCAGTTATCTGCAGCCGCGGCTTACGCGCCAATGGTCGCATCTTTCGCGAGTCCGTGGCGGCGGCGCGGGCGGAGGAGGAGTCGGCACGCGCGGACCGGGCGAAACGCAGCTTGAAGTCGATCGGCGCCGTTTGCGCGAACGCCTCACGCGGCTGCGTGCGCGGCTCCGCGAAGTCGAACGCACGCGCGCGATTCAACGACGCCGGCGGCTCGAGGCGCCCTACCCTACCGTCGCGCTGGTCGGCTACACGAACTCCGGCAAATCGACGCTGATGAACGCACTCACTGACGCGGGCGTCGAAACCGCGAATCGCCCGTTCTCGACGCTCGACCCGACGATTCGGCGGCTCAAGCTGCCCGGCAAGATGAACGTGATGCTGGTCGATACGGTGGGATTTATTCATCGCCTGCCGCACATGCTGATCGACGCGTTCAAGGCGACGCTCGAAGAGGTGCGCACGGCGACGATGCTGCTGCACGTGGTCGATGCGAGCTCGCCGCTCGCGCCGGAGCGGATGGCGATCGTCGATCAGGTGCTGGAGGAAATCGGCGCGGGCGCGGTGCCGCGTTTGATCGTGATGAACAAGGCTGATCTCCTCGGCGATGCGCCGCGCCGCGCGGGCGCGCACGATTCGATTTCGATATCCGCCAAGAACTCGGACGGGCTCGACGAGTTGCTCGCGGCGATTGCGCGGCAGCTGACGGGCTCGCGCGAGGAAATCTCGGTGACGTTTCCGGCCGGCCGCGGCGATTTGCTGGCAATGGCGCGGCGCGACGGAGAAGTGCTAAGCGAAGAATACACCGACGGGCTGGTTTCGATGCGCGCGCGGGTCAGTGCGCCCGTCGCCGGACGGCTCCGAAAGGCGGCGGTCGAGTCGCCGCAGAATCATGGCAGCACCATCGCATAAGATCGCCGACGCGCGGAATATCAAGCGGGCAGATTCGTTCATCCATCTGCTGAACATTCCGAATTTTCTGACGCTATGCCGGCTTGGATCGATTCCGATTTTCCTCACGCTGCTGAGCCGCGATCGGTACACCGCCGCGTTGTATGTGTTCGCCGCCGCGGCGGTAACAGACGCGCTCGACGGCGCCGTCGCGCGGCTTTTCAATTCGCGGACCGAGTTGGGCGCGTTTCTCGATCCGTTCGCCGACAAGCTGATGCTGGTGTCGGCATTCGTGGTGCTGACGGTTGAAAATCAGTTCCCCGGCTACCTGCTGAGCGTGGTCGCGATTCGCGACGTGACGATCGCGGTCGGCTACCTGATGCTCTCGTTCTTCACCGGCGAGCGAATTCCGGTGCGGCCCAGCTATCTTGGCAAACTCAGCACGTTCTTCCAGCTTGGATGCGTGATCGCGGTGCTCGCGCGCGTCGATGACCGATGGCCGCAGTACTTCAGTGCGCTATTGATCGCGACGGTCGCGGTGACAGCCGGGTCGGGGATTCACTACATGTATCGCGGTCTCGAGTGGCTGCGCTCGCGCGAACCGGAGATGTTCGTCAAGTCGAAAATCGACTAGACGATCACTTTCGTCGAGCGCAGTTCCTCGACCTGGGATTTCTCGATTCCAGCCTCGCGCAGAATTTCGTCGGTATGCTCGCCGAGCCTCGGCGGGATGCGCCACATCTTCATCGGCGTTTCGGTGAAGCGCGCGCCCGGATTCACTGTGCGGACCGATCCGACTTGCGGATGCTCGTAGATGGCGAAGCAATCGTTCGCGACGATCTCTTCGTCGGTGAACAGCGTCTCGTAATTGTGCACCGGGCCGCACGGAACGTCGGCCTGCTCGATAATCGGCAGCCATTCGGCGGTGGTGCGTTCGAGGAAAAGTTTCGCGAGACCGCGCATCATGTTGCGTCCGCGCTCTACTTTGTCGGCCGCGTCGGCCCACCATTCAGGATGGCCGACCGCCTCGCATAACCGCTGATTCTGCGCGTCGGTAAAGGGCGCGATCGTCAGCCATCCGTCTTTGGTTTTGAACGGGTCGAGCGTGGTCGATTTCGGCGCCTGCGATTTGTATTCGTCCTCGGGCACGAAAGTGTAGCCGTAGATGGAATCGTTGGCGGAGAACGCCATCATCGCCTCGAGCATCGGCACCCTGATGTACTGGCCGACGCCGCGCGCGCGCGCCGCGTGCAACGCGCTGACAACCGAGAGCGCCGCAGTCATCCCGCTGATCTTGTCGGCCAGCGCCATCTTCACCGAAGTAGGCTTTTCACTTTTGCCGCCCTGCACGAACGCCATGCCGGAGTAGCCCTGGATGACGGGATCGTACGCGGGATGATTGGCCATCCGGCCTTTCGGGCCGAAGCCACAAATCGAGCAATAAACGATTTTCGGATTCGCGCGCCGGATGTCTGCGTAGCCGATGCCGAGCCGATCCGCCACGCCGGGACGATTGTTCTCGACCAACGCGTCCGCCTTCACCGCGAGGCGGCGGACGAGATCGCGCCCGTGCTCCTTCTTGATGTCGATCACGATGCTGCGTTTGTTGCGATTGAAATTCAGAAACGCGGCGGTGACGCCGTTCTTGGCCGGACGCCCGAGACGGCGCATCGAGTCGCCCTCCGGTGGTTCGATCTTGACCACGTCGGCGCCCAAATCGCCGAGCAACTGGGTGCAAAACGGCCCCGAGATCACAGCGGTCAAATCGAGAATCCGAAAACCTACGAGCGGTCCATCAGCCATTGCGAATTCCTTAACACGGTTCGAGTCACCGAGTAATAGTCGGGACGCCGCGCGGAGTCATCGCGCGGAAATCGTGGAAGACTGTTGTTCGGCACGCCGACATTAGCCGGAGAAGCGGCAGATGTCACACGGCGCGGTGGATTATCCGTTACTTGATCCGGATGAGTAACGCGGCCGCGCGATCGATAACGGCCGCCTGATGCGGCTGAAGTTCCTGGTAGCCCCAGCTTTGGGCCAGTTCGAGAAATGGATCGACAATGCCAGTCCGGATGCCGGACAGCTCCTCCATGATCGCCAAGCCGCAAAACGGTACGTACACCGCCGAATAGCCGCCTTCGTGCGAGAGCACCACGCGGCCCGCGCAGACCTCGGCAGCGACCTCCAGAATCATTCGCGTCAAGCGACGATAATGTTCGCTCTGGAGCATCATGCGCCCGAGCGGATCGGTGCCTGCCGCGTCTAGCCCCGACGCGACCACGATCAGTTCGGGCTTGAATTTTTTTAAGGCCGGCACGATCACCTGCTCGAACGCGGCCACGTATGCGCCACCGCCACATCCGGGCGGCATCGGGATGTTGATGTTGTAACCGGCGCCCTTGCCGATTCCGTTGTCGTCCATGCTGCCGCTGTTCGCCGGGTAAAGATTGTCCTGATGAATCGACATCGTCAGCACGTTCGGATTTTCGTAAAACGCCTGCTGCGTGCCGTTGCCGTGATGCACATCCCAATCGACAACTGCAATTCGCTCGATTCCAAGCTTCGCTCTTGCCTGCATCACGGCGAGCGCGATGTTGCCGAAGATGCAATATCCGCGGCCGCGATTCGGCTCCGCATGATGACCGGGCGGACGCACCAAGGCGTAGGCATTTTCGACAGCACCTGTCGCCACCGCTTCGACCGCGCGCATCACGCCGCCCGCGGCGAGCAAAGCGATTTCATAGCTGCCGGGGCCAAAGGGAGTGAATTCACCGGCTTCGCCGCCGCGCTCCGCCGACATGCGCTTGATCTGCGCGATGTAATCGCGAGTGTGGAAGCGAGCGAGATCATCTTCGGCGGCGGGAATCGCCCTGATCGGCTGTAGGCGTTCGAGCAGGCCGCTAACGGCGAGCAGATCGCGGAAGCGGCGCTTGGTTTCCGGATTTTCAAAATGCTGGCCGGGCTCGACCGGGAACGCGCTGATCGCCGCGTCATGCCAGAGGTAGATTTCTTCGAACAAGAAGCCGGTCTTCTTTTTCTCGGCCACGGCGATTCTCCCGGTTGGATGGGCGCTTGCAGATTTACCGGGACTCGCGATGCAATCGCGCGTGCTTCAGCGCCGGCAATTCGCTGCGCACGCGATCCTGGTATTGCAAATCGATCGGCGCTACCACGACGCCTTCCTGATCGGCGGCGCGCGCGAGCACGCGCCCCCACGGATCGACGATCATCGAATTGCCGTAATCACTGTAGCCGTACACATTCGGGCCGAACTGCGCTGGCGCGATCACGTAAGCCTGGTTCTCGATCGCGCGGGCGCGAATCAGCGGCTCCCAATGCGCCTCGCCGGTCGGAAATGTGAACGCGCTCGGAATCGCGATTATCCGCGCGCCGGCAAACGTGAGCCGGCGATATAGTTCCGGGAAGCGCAAGTCATAGCAGATGCTGAGGCCAATCGGGCCGAGCGCAGTTTCGGCGCATACCACGTCGGCGCCGCTCAGCTTCGCGTCGGATTCGCGCGCAGTCACCCGGCCAGGGAGTTCGACATCGAACAGATGAATCTTGCGATAGACGGCGACGCGCGCGCCCTCGCGATCGAGCAGCACGGAGGTGTTGTAGCATCGCGTTTCGCCGGGAGCATGTTCGGTGATTGATCCCGCGAGCAGATGAATCCGCAGTTCGCGCGCAAGTTTCGACATCAGCGCGAGCGTTTGCCCGTCGAGCGTCTCGGCCGCCTGCGCCTGCTCGGAGCGCTTTCCGCGCCAGTTGAAAACTTCGGGCAGCGCGACCAAGTTTGCGCCGCGCGCCGCCGCGACGCGAACGAGTCTTTCCGCGCGCTCGAGGTTGGCCGCCTTGTCCGACGACGCGGTCATCTGAATCGCCGCGGCGAGAAACGTCATCGCTGGATTTTCCATACGTTCGGCCACCGGTTAGCGGCTGATGCTCGCGACAGTATCCCGCTTTGCGCGGCGAGTTAGTAGCGCGGCGTATGGGCGTCCGCGGTTTCCGACCAGAGGTCGATTCCGCCGCTCAGATTGAGCACTCGCGCGAAGCCCATCCGCGCGAGATACATCGCGACTTGCGCGCTGCGGACGCCGTGATGGCATACGACGACGATCTCGCGATTCGAATCGAGTTCGTCGAGGCGCGCCGGGATGTCGTCCATCGGGATGTGATTCGCGCCGGGAAACCGCGCGAGCTCGATCTCGTACGGCTCGCGCACGTCGAGGACGAAGATCTGCTCGCCGCGATCGAGCCGCGCTTTGAGCGCGAGCGGATCGATGGCTCCAATTTCAGGCATCAGGCGGTGACGAAATCCGAAGCGCGAGTTACCTCACGTTGCTCGCGTACAGTTCCACCTTGGAAAACTCGGGCAGGTCCGGACACGGAATCGAAAACGCGAAGGTGTCGGTTTCGCCCGGCTGGAGCGGCTCGAAATGCGGCTTCTCGTTCAGAATCTTCTGCACCGAAGGATCGTCGTTGAGACTTTCGGCCTTGTGATTGTAGAGTCCCTCGGCGTGCAGAATTTTCCCGTTTTTGTCTTCGAACGCAAAATTCAGATGAACAAAATCAAGCGGCTGCGACGTGACGTTGGTGACTTTGCCGGCCACGACCAGGTTCGGCGGCATACAGCACGAGTGCATGATCGAGTCTCTCGTGATGTCGATCTTCACCAGCTCGTTCTTGACCACCTCGGTCTTCGGATGGTCGTAGCGGCGATGCATGTCGGCTTCCTGGCTGATTTGCGCGGGATCCTTTACTTCGACGCGAGCGCCGGCAAACGCCACGCCGGCGGCGCTCAAGGCCATCACCGTCGCGATAAGAATGAGCTTCTTCATTTGAACGACCCCCACCCGTGATCTTGGTGTCGCGGCGGCGGGATGTCAATCTACATTTTGAACGCGGAGCCGACTTCGGGCCGCAGGGCCGAATCGCAATAAGGGAAGTCTGGCGGCGGACCAAATTGAACTATCGACAATATCGCAATGAGCAATTCCAACGACAGCATCTTCATGCCAATAGCGCTTGACGAGGCTCGGCGCGCGCAGGACGAGGGCGAGGTGCCGGTCGGCGCGATCGTCGTGGCGAACGGACAGATCATAGGCGCGGGGCACAACCGGCCGATCGCGTCGCACGATCCGGCGGCGCACGCGGAGATCCTCGCGATGCGCGCGGCGGCAATCGTGCTCGCGTCGTATCGGCTAATCGACGCCGCGATCTACGTGACGCTCGAGCCGTGCGTGATGTGCGTCGGCGCGATGATCAACGCACGAATCGCGCGAGTCGTCTATGGCGCTCGCGACGAAAAAGCCGGCGCGCTCGGCTCGGTCTATGACATCGGTCGCGACGGCCGGCTGAATCATCGGTTCGAGGTGACGGGCGGAGTGATGGAAGCGGAATGCGCGGCGCTGATGAGTGAGTTCTTCCGTGCTCGCCGCGCCACGTGATCAGGAGGCGGGATGGGCAATTTCAGGTTCTATAGGCGCGTTTCAATCTTCCCGGGACTATCGGTGAACCTCTCTAAGTCGGGACCCAGCCTGACGGTCGGGATGCGCGGCGCGCACGTCACGATGGGCCGGACGGGAGTGCGCAAAACGGTCGGCATCCCGGGCACCGGCATCTACTATACGTCGCATAGCGGCTACCATTCGGGCGCTCATTCGGCGCACGTCGATGAACCGATCTCGGAGCAGCAGCAATCGGCGGCGCACGCGATCGGGCAATTCATCTTCGTATTGGTGGTGATGGGCGCGATCGCGGTCGGCATCGCGCTGATCGGCGTGGTCGCAAGCAGCAAGTGACGATTGGCAGGTTCGACGGTTGCGCGCGCGCCGACTTCCTCAAACCACGCTTCGTCACGCAACCTTCCATGTGTTAGATTCAACTGAATGTCCGACACCGATTCGCTAGTCATAGATTGCGATTCCCACGTGATGGAACCGCCCGACCTCTGGGAAAATTATCTCGAGCCGAAGTTTCGCGATCGCGCAATCAGGATCGTCAAGGATCCGGCCGACGGTCTCGAAGTCCTGATGATCGACAATCAGCCGGTGCTCAAAGGCGTGCTGGCAGGCCTCGGCGGCGCCAATCTGCCGCGTGAGCAACTGTTCGTCCCCGGCTCGAAAACCTACCTCGACGGATGCCCGCCGGCGAGCTATCTGCCAGCCGAGCGCATCAGGATGCTCGACGAATGGGGCGTGACCGCGGGCGTGCTGTTTCCGACGGTCGGGATATTGTGGGACGTCGCGGACAACGACCTCGCGAGCGCGTACGCGCGCGCTTACAACAACTGGATTCACGATTTCGCGAGCGCCGCGCGCGGCCGCGTGATTCCGATCGCGCATATCGCGCTGCAGGACCTCGAAGCGGCGCTCGCCGAGCTCAAGCGATGCATCAAGCTCGGCTTCAAGGGAATCTTTCTGCCGCCCGAGACGATCGGCAACCGGCGCTTCTCGCATCCTGACTTCGATCCGATTTGGCATGAGTGCGAGGAAGCGGGCATCCCGGTATGCCTGCACGTGATCGTGCGCTTCAATCGCGCGCCGGGAATTATAGGACAGTTCTATCAACCCAACGAATTCCGCACCGTGTTCGGCTTCGCGCTCGGCGGATTCGCGCAGGTCGTGCCCGCTGCGATGACGATGGTGGCGGACGGTTTGTTCGATCGATTTCCGCAGCTCAAGGTCCTATGCGTGGAAGCTGGATGCGGCTGGGCGCCGTACATCATGGATCGGATGGATCAGAAATACGGACTGCTCGGATGGACCTATCCGACCAAGCTCAAGCCGTCAGATTATTTTCGCCGCAACATCTGGGTCGTCGCGGAGCCTGAGGAAAGATCAATCGGCTCGGTGATGGAGTTGCTCGGCGAAGAGCACGTGCTGTGGGGATCGGATTTCCCGCACGTCGATTCGAATCTTGACGCGCCGCATCTGATTCGCGGCTCGGTGAAGGAGTTAAGCGCGTCGCAGCAGCGAAAACTGCTCGGCGAAAACGCACGCAAGGTGTTTCCAATCTAAAGTTCTTTCCGATCTAGCTATAGATCGCTACTACGGACAGCGGGTTTCGCAGCAATGCCGAGTAACATGGCCAAGAATAACAAGTCGCTGATGGCGACTTGCGTCGCGTGCAACAAGCCGGTTTCGACCGAAAGCGCGGTGGCGCTGATGGGTGCGGAGGACGGACGCGGCAAGCAGTTCGTCGTCTGCGTTACGTGCGCGAACGGCGGATGGCGTCCGCCCGGATTCGCCGGACTCTACAACATCCGCCCCCGCTAAGACCTTTCACCACCAAGGCACAAGGACACCAATAAGAAAATATTTCTCTGACCTGGTGCCTTTGTGTCTTGGTGGTTGATCAGTACTTGTAGATGCGCTTCGCGTCGGAACGCAGCTCCGATCGAAAATCCGGATGCGCGATTGCGACCAGCTCCTCGATTCGTTCGCGGATCGATTTGCCCTTCAGGGTCGCGATTCCGTACTCGGTCACGACGTAGTGCAAAAAGCCGCGCTGCGAAGTCACGACGCTGCCGGGATCGAGCACCGGCACGATGCGTGAGATGCGCTTCCCGTTGACCATCGAGGCTGAGGGCACCACGATCACCGTCTTGCCGCCCGCGAGCGCCGCGCCGATAACAAACGCCGTCTGTCCGCCGGTGCCCGTGTACATCAGCGGTCCAATCGATTCGCCGTTGGTCTGTCCGGTGAGATCGACCGCCATCGCGTTGTTGACCGAGATGAGTCCCTCTTCCTGCGCGATCAACCGAATATCGTCGGTGGTATTGAAATCGTACAGCGCGAACTTCGGATTGCCGTCGATATAATCGAGTTGCTCGCGCGGCGTGAGCGGCGCGATTCCCGATCCCACGACCAGGCCTGGAAAAAGTTTCTTGTGCTTACCGGTCAGCACGCCTTCCTGGACCAGCGGCGCGGTGTGCAGCGGGATAATTTCGGTCTGCATCCCGAGCTCATGATGATCGTGCAGATGCTGGCACAGCATCCCGGACATCGAGCCGACGCCGATTTGGAGCGTCGCCTTGTCGGGGATCAGTTCCTTGGCGACCAAATTGCAGACCGTCGCGATGTTGCGCGCTTCCTCTTCGTTGGTCACCGGCAAGTTGAATTCCGGCAATTCGATCATGCGTTCGACGAAATAATCGATCTCGGAAATATGAATCGAGTTGTCGCCGCCGACCCGGATCGATTTCTTGTCGATCTCCGCGATCACCAGATCGGCGTTGCGCGCCAGCAGCTTCGACATGATCTGCGATTCGCCGAAATTGCAGTAGCCATGCGCGTCGGGCGGAGAGACCACCATCAGGTACACGTTGAAATTGTCGAGCGCGGGCGGCAGATGCCCCGCGCGATAGTACTGCACCGGCGTGAACTCGGCGTCGCCGCGATGATAAATCGCCCGGTCGTACGGCGTGAGATACATCGACTCGAGGCGAAAGCGCTGGCCGAGTCCCGGCAAATCCCAGTTCATCACCGCCGCGCCGTGACTCACCACCATGTTTTCGAGATCCATCAGGCGGCCGGCCAGCGCGGGACAAAGTTCGAACGGCGTCTGCTGCGCGATCGACAGGCACACGCGGTCGCCCGACTTGATATGCGAGACTGCGTCCTCGGCCGATACCAGGCGCGCGCCAAGTTGAGAGCGCCAATCGCGCGTGATTGCCGGCGCAGTTGCGGCGGCCATTACGCGGCGCTCGCGAGGTTGGTGTCGATTCCCATGTCGCGCATGAAGGCGGTCGTGCGATCGTTGAGCAAGCCGACTTTCTTCATGTTGGTCACCACCGTCGAATGCATTTCGCGCCGGAACAGTTTGCGGAAGTAAGCGTAGTCGGTGCCGCGCGCGATTTCTTTGCGGGCGTGGTAGATCGTATTGATATCGGCGGAATTCAGGCCGACGGCCTCATACGCCTCGCGCGGGAATTGCCCGCTCAGCAGCAACGTCAGCGCCTCGCGCACGAAATCCTCGAGCTCGCGCATCTCGGAGGAATTCAGGCTGCGGATTTCATCCGGCAGGCTCAGCACCGAAAATCCCATGTGGCGCGATTCGTCGGCCAAAATCCGGCGGCAGATTTGGCGGAGCAGCGGGTCCTTGGCGGTCTCCATCAGCATCCGGAACAGCGACACGGCGAACGTCTCGGCGAGCAGTTGCAGCCCGACGGTTTTGACGAACCATTTGCCGTGGCCAAGGATGTAATCGAAAATCCGCTTGACGTTGCCATTAATCGGATAAATCTTGCCGCCGCATTTCTCGATCAGATAACGGCTCAGCACTTCGGCGTGGCGCGCCTCATCGACGGCCTGGGTCGCGACGAAAAACTTGGCGTCGTTGCCCGGCACCATATCGACCAGTTGCGCGCACGCGAGCATCGCGCCCTCCTCGCCGTGCAGCAGTTGCGAGAGTCGCCAGCACGAGAACTCGACGTTGAGCCGCTTGAAGGTCGGCGCGTCGAGGTGATTTAGCGTCGGGGTGCCGTGGCCGTCGATCAGTTCGTCGGCGAAGATTCCGCGCTCGGGATCGACGTCGGCGGTCCAGTCGATATCGCGCGAGGCGTTCCACTGATCGCGCTTGGCGTTTTCGTAGAGGCGGCGGAGATCGGGGGCTTCGACCGCATACGAGCGCTGGAATACGGTTTCGAGCGTGGTCGAGATACGGTCCATGGTCGGTTCCGATGCCATATACAGGTGCGCTCCTCGCGCTTTCGCGCAAAATCGATACGCAGGACCAATTTAGGATCGAATTGAAGCTAGCAAATTATTGGAAAATCGGAAAACGACGAAGCGTCGGCAGTGTGATCGACGAATGCCGACGCATCCCGCATCAAGCGCGGCGAAGCGCACCGTGTTGATTCGGCCTACGCCCGTCCCGGCAATCGCACTGGCTTGACTGTATAAGCGCAAACATCAATGCTCGTCGATCGCGGAGAGGTTCGGGAGTTTGGTTTAACCGGCCTGACTCGAAATCAGGTGAGCCTCACGGCTCCGGGGGTTCGAATCCCTCCCTCTCCGCCACCGAGTCCTTCTCCCCTTACGGTTTGGCCACAAGGTATCGAAATCTGCGCTTCTGCGGCTGTGAAATCAGGGATGGTTCGATCACAGTGGCAATTCAGGCGGGATCACCCGGAACTGTGTGGGATTGCGTGGGATGGCGACAATTTTCGTAAGCCCCGCGCGGGTTTCTTCGGGCTCCAGGGCAATTGTGACGACCCTTTGAAGCACGTTTGAAAGAGCCTTGAAGTTGGACCTAAAAACGGGCAACGCGGGAACTGACCGACGCGGCTACGCGCGCTTTGTGGC
This sequence comes from Candidatus Binatus sp., assembly GCF_030646925.1. Lineage (NCBI taxonomy): Bacteria > Candidatus Binatota > Binatia (SeqCode) > Binatales (SeqCode) > Binataceae (SeqCode) > Binatus (SeqCode) > Binatus sp. (SeqCode). The sequence goes on from NZ_JAUSKL010000031.1 coordinate 24,281, forward strand.
GCAACCGCTCGCTGAATCGTTGAAGTTAGACAGAGTGCGATCGAACCAAACCTAACTTTCTGCGAGCGTCCAACTTCGGCGAAAAGCTAATAATATCAGTAGTTAAATGATTGTTACGACGTATCGAAGGTGTCCAACTTCGCTTTTGAAGTTGGACACGTCACGCTGCTAGACCTTTGTGATTCGCAGCACCACTCTTCCAGCAACCGAGTTCTTCTCATATCCGTCAGCAACCTCAGTCGCGGTGGGGTACGCTGTATTATCACATCTAATGACCCCCCGGCGATTGCTTCGCCACTCGACCCGACGCGGCACTAGCCGTTCTGTTGTGAAGTCCCGCGCGAACTTCTTCATCATCTCCTTGGAACCAAACAGCCTCACCGCGTAAATTCCATTGGGCGGAGTCGTCTCCCTGGAGACCTCATCCAGGCTGCATAGCAATAGATCGCCTGGTAGCAACGTTGGATGCATCGAATCGTCCTGGACCTGAACGATTTGTGATCGCACCAATTTGCGCGGTCCTTCGGCTAGGTCTTCTGAGGTAACGATCCATTCGGGACCGAAGGTTTCTCGCAGCCATCCCCTCTCAAAAGCGACGGGCACTGGCGCCCTGATAGAGTTAGGTGCGAGGTATCCAGGGAGTTCGCCCAAGTTCCTGGGACCCTCACCCGCGATCAGCCAAGAGAGGCTGACGTTCGTGGCCTTCGCGAAGGCTGCGAGGTTAGCAAGACTCGGTTCGCGACCTCCGAACCATTTATAGAGCGTAGCTCGCGATGCGCCAATTTTTTTAGCTATGTCGGCGACATTTCGACCCAGCATTACTTGGTTTAAACGCTCCACGAAAGAGCGAGGGTGGACCAGGGCTTGCCCTCGCCTGACGGCTAAGCGTTTGTCGGATACATGCGGATCAGGTTGTTTCAGTGATTTTTTCATGAGCTAGGCGCTACTGGAATCGGTCTGTCAATCAAAGGCGACAGGTATTGACTTGTTGTAAACTCTGTGCGACAAATTGGGACGCCATGAGTCTCCGCGCATCTTCTCCGACCGCTGCCTATAACGCAAGTCCGCCCGCCGATTGGCAGCGCGAATACATCATCGCGGAACTGCATAGACGCGGAATCAGTCTCAGGCAACTTTCTTTCCGAAACGGCTATCGACGCAACACCGTCCGCGAAGCTTTGGATCGAGTATACCCCAAGGCTCAATCGATCATCGCGGCCGCGTTGGGTGTTAAGCCGAACGAAATTTGGCCTTCACGCTATCAGCGAAAACGTCGGCTGTTGCGTGGTCCGGTTTTGCGAGGGCAGCAATGAGGCCGATTGCGGCGAGAGACCTTGCCCGTCTGCCGAGCCTTTCGAGGCATCCGCGATCTATAAAACGCCTCGCAAAGCGCAATGGATGGAGCGATCTCGGCCGCTTCGGAATTGGCGGTGCATATTACTACGATCTCGATAATCCCGCTGCGCTGAAGGCTCTACCGGCCGAAGCGTGGAAGGAAATCAAAAATCAGAGCAAGTCCGATTCAATTCAATCGAAGCCAAATATCACGCCCGCGATCACGCCGGCGCCGGAGAGCCTCGCAGGACAATCGCGCCAGAGGCAGAGAGCGAAAGACGTACCGGCGTTCGCCGAAACCGAAAACGGCAAGGCGCGCATCGAAGGCAAGCTCACTGTTCTAGCCGAATGGGATGTTTTTCCTCTCGTAGTAGGAGTGAGCGAGCGGAAGCGGCTCGGGAAGTTCTGCGAGTCTTGCAATAACGGCACGATCGATGTTGCCGATGCGCTGAGGGAGCTTCGGATGGAGAAGCTATTGGCGCATCGCCTCAACACTTGGCTGAAAATTCGCCGCGAGCGTGGAATCGCAGCGCTCGCGGGCAAGTATGGGAACCGCGCCGACGACGGCCTGATCGATCGCAACCCTGACCTCAAAAAAACAATCAGGGAACTTCGTGGCCAGCGGCACGGAATGTCGATCGCGGAGATCAAGCGCGTCATCAAACTGAATTGGAACGGCGCGGGCCAGCCGCCTTCCTATGATCAAATCCTGCGCTTCGTCGCCAAAGATGAGGAGCGGCGCGAACGGGAACTCGCGGTCGTCTATGCACCGGACCTCTATAAGAAGAAATTCGCGGCGATGGTTGGACGTGCGAGCGCGCATCTCACGCGTCCGCTTCAGGTCGTTCAGATCGATTGCACGAAAGCTTCGATCTTCTGCTCCGACGGGCGCCGATATTGGATCGTCGTCGCGATCGATGTTTTCACGCGGCGCGTTCTCTGCGTTGTAACGACCGCGCCGAGCGCCGCCGCGACTCTCAGCTTACTATTTCGCGTCGTCAAAGAATGGGGCGGCATCCCTGAGGAGATTCGTGGCGATCACGGCTCCGAGTTCATGAACGCTGAAGTCCAGCGAGCGATCATGGAAATGGGCAGTACCTATTCCGCGCCGCTTCCCTATACCCCGGAAGGAAAAGGCGTGGTCGAACGCGTCATCTGGACGATCGAGCATGTTTTGATTCCGAGTCTGCCGGGCTTTGGTGGGCACAGTCCGAAAGAGGCGGCGGAGGTGCGCGACCGCACGTCGTTCGCCAATCGGCGCGGAAAAGGGACCGAGAAGATTTTCGATTGCAAACTAACGCCGCACGATTTGCAAGCTGAGTTAGATCGATTCTGCCGTGATATCTATGGCAATCGCCCGCACGCCGCACTTGCCGGCGGCTCGCCAAATCAAAGAGCGGCGGAGTACTCCGGCGAACTTCGCAAAGCGGACCTGGCGGCGCTTCGCTATGTGCTGGCGCCCTCTCCGAAGGGCGGCGATCTGCGGAAGGTTGGCAGAACCGCGATCAGGATCGAGAGACACGACTACTGGGCGTTGGCGCTCGGCGAGCACGTAAACGAGCGCGTTCGCGTGCGGTTTAATCCGGGCGATTCGGGCCGCATCCATGTGTACGCGATCAATCCGCCAGCTTTCATCTGCCACGCCGAATGCCCCGAGCTCACCGGCGCTTCACGACACGCGCTCGCGCTCGAAGTGAATCAGGAGCGGAAGCAGAGAGAAAAGGAGATACGCGCCAAGGCGAAGAGAGAGTCGCGCCAATTCGACGCCGCAGAGTTTATCGAAAGAGCGCGTGCACGCGAAGCTGCGCGTGCGCCGCATTATGAGAGCGCCGCTACCCTCGTGCCGTTCAGCACACCAGCGCTGGACGCGGCCGCCGACGCCGCCAAAGCCGATACGCGCAAAGAGACTCGCGCGGAAGCGAACGCGCGGCGCACCGCCGAGAAGGCGCAGCGGCTAGACGAGATCGCGCGCGGCGCCGAAATTATCAGGCAGATGACGGAGCAAGAGGAACGGCCCTCGACGCTCCTGAGCGACGACCAGCTTTATGTAAAAGCACGCGCACTCGAAGCGATGCCCGAGTCGGAGGTTCCGGAAACGGACTTGGTTTGGCTTAAGGGCTTCCAGAAGATGTTCGAGTACCTCTCCCGCCTTGAAGATGAATTGAAATCCGCTGGTGCGGGAAAATGACTACAGCCTGCGCCGCTGGTTATCGCGAAAACGAATGGCCCGCGATGCGATCGCAGGCCATTCACGGACCGTCCGGCGCGAACCGGACGCGGACAGTACAAGGAAACAGCATCATGAAGAATCGGATCGCGATGGTCAACAACCTAAAGATGCTCGCCGCCGCCGTCGATGCGTTGTGCACGTCCGATCCGGGCATGCCGGTGATGGCCATCGCCTCGGGCGGCGCCGGGAGCGGAAAAACGCAGGCAGTCGCGTGGGCAGCGGTCAAGCACAACGCGGTCTATGTGCGCGCGATCGCAACCGACACTCCTACTTCGCTGTGCAGTTCGATCATGCGGGAGCTGGGCTCGGCGCCGTTTCGGACCGCCGCGCCGATGATCAACTTCATCGCGAAAACGATGTCGGAACTGAACCGGCCGCTCTTCATCGACGAGGCCGACTACGTCGTCGAAAATCCGCGCCTCTGCGATTCGATGCGCGACCTTCACGACATTTCGTCCATGCCAGTCTTGATGATCGGCATGGCGAGCTTCCGGCAGCGCGTCGCGCATCGCGAACAGTTAGCGAGCCGAGTCAGTCAGTGGATCGAGTTTCGGCCGGCTGATTTGAAGGACGCGCGCACTCTTGCCGATATGTGTTGCGAGGTGCGCGTGAGCGACGATTTGCTCGCGGCGCTACATCGATCGAGCGGCGGTTCGATGCGCCGGCTGAGCGTCGGCCTCAGCCGAATCGAGCGGTTCGCGCGAAAACACAATTTGTCAAAAGTGAGCTTGCCGGAATGGAGCGGCGGATCGTTTACGTTCTCGGAACCATCGCGAGGGTCGCGGACGATGGACTTGGAGAACGCGCTATGAGAGGCCGGCGGAAGGCATCAGAATCTCGAGGCGAGTTCGTACGCGATCGGATCGCGCGCGAGATTAACTCGCGCGGCGAGTTCACGCTGCTCGAAATTGCCGGCGCGGCCGGCGCTTCGCGTGACAACGTCCAGGCGTGCTTTTCTGCGCTGATCGCGAGAGGCCATGTGCGCATGATTCGAGCGCACGTTCCGGCACGCGGTCATCACGGCGTTGCGCGTTACAAGGCGCTTCGCGAGATCGCGCTGCCATCGGCGAAGCCGAATGCGCGCGATCTAATCTGGCGCGCGATGCGCATCCTGCGCTCGTTCACCATTTCCGATCTCGCAGCGACTTCCGACGCGAGCATTGCAAACGTCTGGAAGTACCTGGGCGCGTTGGTGGCGGCCGGATATGCGCGCAAGCGGCGCGAGGCGGATTCTAACCGCGGATTCGCAGGTCAGGCGGTTTTCACTTTGGCGCGCGACACCGGACCTCTCGCACCGAAACGCGCGGCTGACGGCTCGATTTACGATCCGAATCTAAAAGAGGAGCTTGCGAAAAATGAGCATTGAAACGACTAAGTCGCATTCGAACGCCGGATATCAAGCTCCCGAATCACTTTCGGAGTTTCTCAATCAGCTCGATCGCAGCCTCGCAAGACTGGGCCTGTTGATCGCCGCGTACGAGGAGCACTCGGCCGCATTTCTTACGACCAGGCAAGCGGAGCGGCACTTACACTTCGCGGTTCGGACGGCCGATCGCCGCTTCGCCTTCGTCCGGGAAGGGCACGCTCGCGCGTACCGGCTCCTGGGCGATGAACTCAACACTCTCGGGCTCCTGATAGGCGAAGCGCGAACTGCGGTTATCGAGAAGGTAGAACTCGGTGGGGCTAAACCGGCGTGGAGTGATTTTCCTGCCGAGCTCTATGTTGTAACCGCGCTCGCATACCTCGACGAAATTAACGATCTGCTGATGCCAGTTTCCCGCTGCGCGGAGGAAGTTCCTCCGCTTCCAGAACTCAAGCTGGCATTCGCGGAAGCGCACCTGCTGGCCGCGCTTTTGAAAAATCCGACGCTGAATCTCGATGACGAAGGCGAGCAGGGATCGCAGCGATCGCAAAGGTCAAAAATCAATCGCTGATGACGACTCAAGCCGCAATCGGAAATAGACGACGAATGAACCGAACCGCTAAAGCCGAATCTTTTGCACTGCCCGAGGAAAGTCCGATGGCCCGCAACAAGACCGAAAAACCGCCCAAAGAAGTGAAGTTGAAGGCGCCTGTAAACAGCAAGGTGAGCGCCGCTCTGTACGATCTGCTCCGATCGTTCGAAGCTGAACTCGCGAGCCGAGAGCACCTGAAGGCGAAAATCTTGAGCGCGGTCGCCTTTACGTACGTTCGTGCCGACCTCGAAGAAACCGCGCTGAAGTCCATCAAGATGGCGGCCAAACTTATCCGAACGCACCTGGACAACTTTGAGGAAACGGAATTTGCGCGAGATGTAACATCGCTCGTGAATGACCTGGAGATTCTGGCCGACCCCGAGCGTTTTCCCGATCTTACGGCAATGATTCTTCGAAGGCGTTTTCCCGAACTCACGGCAATACTGCTTCAGGGATACAAAAAATCTCAGCCGACGCGGTCGAACGCGCGGCCGGCACTGCGATTGGTGAAGTGAGAATGCAAAACAACGAGTCAATTTCGACGGAGAAGAAGATGGCTGAACAGGATGTCGCGGACGATCGGAAGGTGTTGGTCAAGGCAGCGGCGGTGGAACTGGAAGCCGCTCTCGACCGGATCATCGTGGATCCGCGCCGATGGGTGAGCCTGGTCGTCGCGCGAGTATGTGAGCGCGAGATCCCGACAGACGACGGCGCGAGGCAGCTAGCCCACGCGATTCGAGATCTGAACAGAAGCGCGGCGCCGTTGATCGAAAGTCTGGACATGACCGGATTGCGCAAGCTGCTAACCGAGTTCGAGCGCCGCGTCGATCAGATGCTCGCGCCGCCGAGGGCGCCGCAGATGGCCGACTACGTTGAGGCCTTGCGCCAAAAGCGATGGTCGGGTGGTGAAATAGATGGGTTACAGCATTTTCTCGATCGCAACGGCTTTAAGAACATCCGCGCATCGTCGGTCGAATTGAGCTCCGGCCGCAAAATCACGCGCGATGAGGTTCGACGCACGCTCGGTCCGGCACACATGTCCGTCGAAGATTGGATGAACAGTCCGCAGATGCGCACGGCGATCGAGCACGAGAAGCTCGCGATCGAGGAAGAACGTAATCACGAGCTGATGGTGCAACGCTCGAATGAGCAGGCGGCGCGCGAAAACAAAACGCTCGACGAACGCCGGCAGCGCGCGCGCGGTGGCAATTCCGCGCAAGTCGAAACCAAAGTCGAAGAGTGAGCGCGTCAGATAAAATTCAAGTCGGCGGAGTGTTTATTCCACTTCGCCAGACGGGCGCGAACGAGGAGAAGGCAAACATGAGTTTACTCGACGCCGACCGCAAGATTCGTACTTCGATGGCAAACGGTGAAGCGCGCGGCGGGCTCAGCCTGTCACACGCGCGCTCGTCGAGTAGCCCAGGCGTCGAGCCCAGTTACGCCGGCAGAGCGAGGCTGGCGCCGCACGAGCTCGCGGTCTGCTCGATGCTGACGGGAGTGTCGCCGGAAGCTTTTGCAGCGCAACGCGGCAAGCGTCTCAATCTCGGCGTGCTGAGCCAGCGCGACTAAAGAGACCGACTGACGATCGTAATCGAGCGGAGGGAACGATGAGCACGAATCTTACAGAAGCGGACCGCAAAATGTGCGCGTCGATGGGAATCGACGAGCGCACTTTTCTTGCGCAGAAGCGAGGCGGGCTCAGTCTGTCGCACGCGCCGTCTCATTCGACGAGCGCGCGATCGCAGCGAACGGCGGTATCGTCGAGCGGCTCGGCTGGTCTGATGCGAGCGCATGACGAAGTCGATCGCGCGCATGACGTTCTGTCCAGCCAGCAAAAAGGTTCCTACTCAAGTTGGGCGAAGGTGCCTATTCAGGAGCACGTCGCGGCCGCGATCGCGGGGCTGAAGGCATTCGATCCGTCCGCAAAGGACGGGTACGACACGCTCCTGGTTGGCGTCATGCACGCGATGCGCGCGCTCGAACTGTCAGCGCCGGCGTACGCGGATACGAAGCCGCTGCCCGGAGAAAAAGTCGAGTAGTCGATATGAGCGACTTCAAAGTGACTCTCGTCGGCGGGAAGGGAATCGCCGCGAAGATCGCGAGCTTCAGCGCCGACATGCGCAAAGAGATCGCCCGCGATGTGCATGCTGCTCAAATTCTTCTGCAGCGCACGGCGACGCGAATCCTGAAGCAGAGGACCGCCGGCCGGGGCACTGGACGGCTCCGCGCGTTCATCATCGAAGATATTGTCGAGCGCGAGCACGAAGTCACAGGGCGGGTCGGCTCGCCTGAAAAGTACGCCGAGATTCAGGAGCGCGGCGGCGATATTCACGCGAAGAACGCCGCCAATCTGACGATTCCCCTGGAAGCGTTTATGACCGGCCGCCACGTCGCGCGCGGCAGCGCGCACGACCTGATCGGGACGCCGGGCAAATATGGCTACACCGGCACGTTTTTCAAGAGCGGCATTCTGTTCGGCACTCAGGGCAAAGGCAAAAACGAAAAGAGCGTTCCGCTGTTTCTGTTGCGGCCGAGCGTGAACATTCCGGGGCGGCCGTACATGGAACCCGCGCTGGCTGAAGTCACGCCGATCGCAGAGCGCAATATTGCGACCGGGCTGGAACGCCTGCTGATGAAGCGGCGCTGATGAGAATTGAAATTCAAAAAGACTTGGCCGGGTGCGCGTTAGGGATTGGCGCGCATGGGTTCGGCGCCGGGAGCGCGTGTTGTTAGTTGCACGCGCTCCTGGTCCGGCCAGGAAACCTAGCCGATGATCAAGCCTACCGATCGAATCGAATTGCGGCTGGCGGCGATCGAGTACCTGCTGATCGATTGGGCGGAGCAGCAAAAGCTCGCCGATCCTGTTTGCTTCCAGTGCGGCAAGGCACCGCTGGGTGCTTTTTTTCTGAATGCGGTTCAGCGATATGACGGAGCCAACATCCTTGGTGTGACGTTCCTCCATCCGGCGTGCCTTGAGGATTTTCTGGCCGCCGACCTCGCCGGCAACTACCGGCGCGAGGAGGAAAACAGCGCGACGCCAGATGCACCAGCGGCAGGTTGTCCGTTCCTGTACTTCCCGGACGCAGCCTTTGCCTATCTGAAGGCCTTCGCAGAAGAGTCAGGCCTCGATGAGATTCGCTGCTGTTACTGTCAGGAGCCTCTCATCGGGCGCTATCGAATGATCATCGCGAGGGCCGCTGAAGCAAACCACGTCGAGGTGCGTTTGACCCACGACGGTTGCATGCCGGGTCCGTGCGCCGACGATCCGACCAACGAGATCGTTCAGGTGAGCTCACCGCAGTGAATCGGGGTTGTTTATCGGCTATGTCGGGCGTTTCACAAATGGCCGTCACTTGAGCGGAACCCCAGCGTGCACGCTTGGAGTGAGGTACGGGCGAGATGTTGTGCGGATGTGGTTGCGGGAAAGAGTTTGAACCAAGAAAGGGCGGCAGTCCTCAGAGGTTCAAATCTGGCCATCGGCTGGAGTTCTGGAACCGGGCGCGGCGCGAAGGCGCGAGCATCGCGATGAAGAGCACAAGGGCCAAATCTCGCATCACTCGAAGGCGACGAACCGGAGTGTTTGAGTTCCGCGAAATGATGACGCTGGTCCGCGTCGCTGCCCGCTCGGCCGCGATCGCGGTGATAAAGCACGAGCGATCGAGGAACGGCGATCTCGAATACGGGACGAGCGCAGAGCTGGGGATCCGGACGAGAATGTCAACTGGCTCGATGCGCAATCGAATCGCGGAAGGATATTTCGGTGAGGCCGAAGGCGTCGTGCGAGTTGGCGCCAAGGTTCTTGTGCACTGGCCGACATTCAAAGCAACGGTTCTGAGTGGTGATTGGTCTCCGAATCCGGAAGTGATCAGAAAAATCACGGCGCGAAGGCGGATGAAGCATGGCAACTGAGCTCAAATTAGCGGTTCTATTCACCGGCGTCGATCGAATCAGCGGCGTGATGGATACGATCGGCCGCAAGTTCGATTCGGTTGCCGAGCGCGCGACCAACCTGGGCGAGCGCATCGCGGGCATCGGCGAGCGGATGGCGCTCCAGTCCGCAATCATTTCCGAGGGCGCGAGCAAGTTGCAGGAGTGGGGCGCGGCGATCATCGAGCCGGCCGCCGGAATGGAACAAGCGATGGCGCGGGTAGGCGCGCGCTTCGATTTCAACGCCGGGCAGCTGGAGAACCTGAGAGGCGTCGCCGATAAATTCGCCGCCAGCCATCCTGAGGCGACGCCGGAAGCGTTCGTCGCCGCCTTCGCCCCGATGCAGGCGATGTATCACAACATCGGGAGCGCGACCGACGCGACGACGCGCGCCTTTGAGCTCGCGAAGGTCAGCGGCGCGGATATCGAAACCACAACAGGGATTCTGTCGTTGGCCTATAAGGTCATGGGCGTTGATGCGGGCAAGGCCGGCGACATGGTCGCAAAAACGCTCTCGCTGTACAGCGTCGATAAGCCCGAGCTGCTGATGCAAACGCTATCGCGCGTGGGAGGTGTCTTTAAGGCGACCAACACTTCGCTTGCCGAGGGCTTCTCGATCACCGGCCTGATCGGCGAAACGCTGAAAGGGCGCGGCGCGATGCAGTTCGGAGCGTCATTGACCGAGTTCGTTAACAAGTCGCTCGCCGGCGGCAGCCGCATCGATTTCAGTCAAGGCATCATGGGCGGACTCCAGCAGATGGCCACCATGATCGACGGCCTCCCCGAGATCGACAAGCTGCGCAAGCTCGGTGAGATCGGAGTCAGCAATCCGGGCGCGTGGCTTCAGGTGATCGAAAATCTCGGCGAGGTGTCGAGCAAGACGAAACTGATCACAGGCGCATCGGGCGATCTTCACAAGATGTATGGCAAGTCGATCGACAACCTGGTCGATAAGATGGCCATCTTCAAACATCAGGCGGCCGCGATGTTGGAGGAGATCGGCGGACCGGCCTTGCCTGCGATTACTAGCGCATTCAGGTTCTTCGGCGACGTCCTGGAGGGAGTCGGAAACTTCTTCAAGAAACACAGTACGACGGCGAAGATTCTGACGCTGTCGATCGCGGGGCTCGGTACGTTTCTCGGAGTCGCGAACACGCTGCTGATGGCGGGTTCGGCCGGCGCGGTCCTATTCGGCAACGGGTTGAAGCTGGCTGGTTTCGCGCTCGACTTCGAAGGCCATGCGATCCGTTTTCTCTATCTCAAGGATACGATAATGAAGGTCGTCGGCGCGGCTTCCAGCTTGGCAAGCAAGGCTGTGAGTCTCGGTGCATCGCTAGTCGAAACTCTGATGCCAGCGCTCTACTCGGCCGCGACGGCAATCTATAGCTTCGGCGCGGCGCTCAGTTTCGTGCAGATACTAAGCGGCATTGGCATCATCCTGGTGCTTGCGGCGGCCGCCTACGAACTCTACGAGAATTGGGCATCGGTCACGAAGCTATTTTCCGGCGTTTGGAGCCAGCTTGAAAGGGGCTTTTCAAGCGCCTTCGGATGGGTCAGTTCGCTCGGTGAAGTATTCGGCTCGATCGGCGCGACGATAAGCGGCGGCCTGTCTGCCGCGATCGATTGGATCGGTTCGGTGGGCGCCCGGTTCTATGACGCCGGCGCGAACCTGATGAAAATGCTCGGCGATGGAATCGCGAGCGCGATCATGTGGCCGGTTCACAAGATTGAAGAACTCGCCGGCAGAATCGGGCGTCTGATTATCGGACACTCGCCGCCGCCTGAAGGGCCGCTCAGCAAATTGGGACGCGGACCAAGCATCGTCGATACCTTCGCCGACTCAATGCAACCGGCGCCGGCGATGCGCGCGATCCATCGCATGGCCGCAGTTGCTGCGATCGCTATGCCGATGGCACTGAGTGCCGCGCCATCGTACGCAGCATTGCCGGCTCGAGGCGCGCCCGTCGCCGATTCGGGCATTTACGTGACGGTCAATCAGACAGTCAACATCGACGGCGAGGGCAAGTCGGCCGCCGATCTCCGCGCGGAATTGGAAAAGCACGCCGACTACCTGGTCGATATCATCCAGCGCAAGCTGGCGCGTAAGAATCGGCGCGAGTACTGATGGCAGGCGACCCGACAAGACGAATCGATCTGGCCAAGATTCACATCGCGGCCAAGCAGCTGCATCTCGATGAAGATGTGTATCGATCGATCGTGCGTCGAGTGAGCGCAAAGTTTCGCGGCACTCCGGTCGAATCTTCGGGCAAGCTCAACGCGCGCGAGCGCGCTGCGCTCATCAGCGAGTTAACGTCATTCGGTTTCAAAGTCGCACCGCCGCGGAAAAGAAATCCCAACTGGATTGAGACTCGCGATCTCCATCTTCGGAAGCTGTTGGCGCTGTGGGGCGAGCTGGCGCGCACCGGCGAAATGAAGGATTCGAGCAAAGCGGCGCTGCGCAGGTTCGTGAACCGCGCGACGGGCAAAGATGCGATTCAGTGGCTCTCGCCCGAAGAGTGCAACAAGGTCATCGAGATGCTGAAGGCGTGGCGAAAACGATTGGATGGTGCGGAAGCGGAGGCTGTGGTTTCGGACGATGCCCTATGACGCTGACGACGAACGGATCGTTTATCTTTCGCGCGAAAAGCTCGTGGCGCTGCTCGGCGAAGAAGAGACCGGAGCGGTACTCAAGAAGTATGGCGGGACGCGCGTTCGCGTGCCGCGCGAGGAAACGCCGGCGTTTGACGATATGGTATGCCTGATTGGCGAAGCCTCAACGCGGGCGCTATCCTCCGCGCACGCGGGATCGCGCATTCTGTTACCGCAGCGGCCGTCACAGACCCGCCCTCGAATCTTCGCTCTCCTGGCTCGTGGGCTTTCGACCAACGCGATCGCGCGCAAACTCAAATTGACCACGCGGCACGTGCAGCGAGTGATTTCAGAAGAGAGGAGGCGGCTACAATGATCGGCGCGATCGCATACTGGCTGCTGAAATGGTTCGTCACGTTCCTCGCGTTCGGATGCCTCTGTCTGACGATCCGCGACGCTCTGCGTTCGGGCAGCGGGCGCGTGAATTTTTTCAACGGCACGCTCGACGTGGCGGGCTCGATGTTCTCATTCGCGTTCTTCGCCGCGCTGGCTTTCGCGCTGTGGGTGGCTTGAATGGGCAGCCTGATCTCATTGCCGGTCCGGAGTCCGCGCTGGGATCTCAGCTATCGCGGCGTGTCGCTGACGGCCAAGGTCTCGGGGATGGTGATTTCGATCACCTACACCAGCGAAGTTGAAAAACTCTCGCCCGAGATGGAAGTCGAGTTCGAGGACCGCGACAAGCGATGGCAAGGGCCGTGGTTTCCCATTCGCGGCGACCTGGTCACTCTCAATATTGGATACGAGCACGAGAAGCTCGTGCCGTGCGGCGACTTCGAGGTTGACTCCGTGGAGCTCAAAGGCCCGCCCGACACCGTTCACATGAAGTGTCTAGCGGCCGGTATCAAGCCATCGCTCCGCACTGCCAACACGACGGCATATGAAAATCTGACGGTGACCGAGATCGCCGGCGCGATCGCGAAAAAGCATGGCTACACGCTCAAGGCGGAGCCCGAAACGATCAATCCGAAGATTGAGCGAATGACTCAGAAGAATCAGACCGACCTCGAGTTTCTCCGCGAGCTGGCAGAGGATCACAATTACAATTTCGCGGTGCGGCCGCCGCAGCTGATATTCACCTCGAAGACGCGCCTGGAAGCGCGGCCGTCAGTTGCGACGATCAAGCGGACCGAGGTGGAACGATTCAGGTTCGAAGCTAAAACGCATCAACTCTACAAATCTGCGCAGGTGACCTATCAGGACCCCGCTACCAAGAAGCTGATCTCGGCCGTCTTCAACGCTGATCGGCCGGTACCAACCGGCGATGTATTGAAGCTTCAGCAGCGCGCGGAGAACGGCCAGCAGGCCAAGCAGCTCGCGATCGCGGCGCTGCATCGCAACAACATGAATGAGACCACCGGCTCGCTCGCGATGCCCGGCAACGTGGCGATGGCTTCGGGCAACATCGTCGATATAAGCGGCTTCGGCCAGTTCGACAGCCGGTTTTTGATCACGACGGCGCGCCATCGCCTGGAGCGATCGAGCGGCTATACTACCGAGCTCGAAGTTCGCAGCGTCGAGTAGAGAGTTCTTTCGTGAGGACCAAACTTCCGCCGTTCGCTGACTCGGAGAAGAGCCAGCGTCGTCTCGGGGCGAAGCGTGCGATCTTGTCAGCGTGGGATTCATTTATCGAGGGAGCGGGAAAGAACCTGAGGAAGGATCTCGCGCTCGTCCGGTTCGAAGACCTTTGTAACACCGGCAAAATCGACGTTGCGTGGGCGCTGGAGGAACTCGGGCGGCCGGCGAATGCGATCACTATAAAGAGGTGGCTGAAACAGAGAAGCGACAATGGCGACTTAACTCCTGACGCATACGGCAATCGCGCTGGGCAAGGAGTGATCAACAGTAACCCGAAGCTCAGAGATGCGATAATCGCCCTACACGCAGAGCAGCCGTACCTTAGCCCGAAAGGGACAATGGCGTTGCTCCGCGAACGCCTTCGGGAGAGCGCGCCGGCGCGCTGGCCAAGTCAACATCAACTCAGACGGTTCATTGCGCAGATTCGTGAAAAAACGGGAAGCAATCGAGCGGAGCCGCGCCCGGCAAGCATTGATGAGACCACCAGTCCAAGCCAAGATCGGTTCAGGCAGATTGCTGAAGAAATTGTTGTGTGGGGAAACTCCACGATCGCGGGTCGCGGCGAGAGGGATATGCGCTCGCTCATTGCACAGACGCTCGTGCGACTGCCAATCGAAGCCTACGAGGATCTGGTTGAGCAGCGAAACGTGATGTTCGTCGCGTTGGGTTCGGGCCAGCTCGGTGAGGCATTTCAGTGGTTCACGGCGGCCACGGAGGAAGATAAAGTCCAGGACGTGGTATTGCTGTCAGCAGAGATTTGCAAGGGCTCTGTCGCGCGCGCGATGAATGTGATCGCTCACGAATGCGCGCACGTCTTCCTGAACCACGCCGCCGCCGCCTCGACCGCTTTACTGTCAGGTGGCGACGGCGAGAAGGAAGCGGACGAATTGGCTGTGCAGTGGGGCTTCGGACCGTCGTATGGTCCGTCTGCGCTCAAGCGATGAATGGCGTTCAAACCCTCTCCAAACGTCCCATCGAGCCTCGCCGGATTAGTCGTTCTAATAGCCGGAGCGCGAGCGGCATGAATACCGGCCGGCGCAGCGCTGCCGAGAAACTTCCAGAAAAAGCATCGGAAAAGTGTGATCGAACCAGATCGAAAAATGCGATCGAACCAGATCTCACTCTACAGCGGCCAATTTCGCGCAGCTCGTGGCAGCGGAGATTGCGGCAAATCGTCGATTCCGCCAATTTGCCGTCCATCGTCTCTGCCGCGATCAGATTCGGTGCCAGGACGAAAAATCTTGTGGAGGTCCCCTGGTTCGTAGTGGC
>NZ_JAUSKL010000032.1 GCF_030646925.1 Candidatus Binatus sp.
ATTTCATGAAGGGGCGCGACGCCGTCGGCAGCGGAACTCTTCAAGCGCGCATGATCTTCGATCTCGTCGCGCCGATGTTTCTCCTCGGGCTAATCATTATCGCTGCACGCCGCACGATCGGCCGCGGCACAGCTTTGATACTTGCGATAGTCGGCGCGGAGTTCCTCTTCTATGGCGTTCTGAGTCCGACGGCGTGGGGCCACAATTTTCTCGAGATGATGCCGTTCGTCGCGATCGTCGCGGGCATCGGCGCGATGCGAATGATCGACGCGATTCGCCATCTGATCACTGCGGAGCAGCATCGGCGCTCAGATTGGATCGCGCTCGGCGGCGGCGCATCGTTGATAATCGTTTGCCTCGCGTGGGCGACGCCGCTGATCAATCAAAGCTGGCTGCATGGCAGTGTGTACGGCTTTGGATTCATTCCAAAGGCAGAAATTTCCCAGCTCGCCGCCGCGATCAGGAAGTTCAGCGGCCCCGGCGACGACGTGATTGCGCCGTCATTCCTTTGTTTCGAGGCCAATCGCCCCGAACTGATTCGTTTCCCGGAGACCTACGGCGTTTACCGCGAGGCTCGCGACGAATTCCATCGCGACGGATTCTTCGCCGCCCGCCGGCGACTCGGCAGCGCGAACTTCTTCTCGCTGATCGCCGACACTTCGCATTTCTGGAGCGATGAGATGCGCGTCGCGATCGTCGCCGGCAAGGTGCCGGTTGTCATCAACGATTCGCCGATTCAGTTGCTGCCGCTGGTGTCGATCCCCGAGCAATTTCTCGCCGCCAACGGCTATCAAATGATGCTGGTGACCGATCACTACCGCGTCTGGCGGCGCGCCACAGAGGCCTCGAATGCGAAGTGACCGCGCTTACTTCAGCAGCAGACGGCGGGTCGAGAGCGGATTGTAAACGTGCAGGAATGAGAACGCCGCGATCGTCAGCGCGTGCATGATTCCCGCCGACGCGATCAGCCCCGGAATGTCGCTCATCGGAATCAGCGCGACTTCCGTTTCCTCGGCCCCGAGCGATTCCGGCTGCCCGACGTTGCGTAAATCCTCGGCCAGGAACGAGTAGCACACGTTGCCCTGGATCGCTGGATTCGGGTGCACCTTGCCGAGCTCGATTATATTGTCGGCGTCGAAGCCGGTCTCTTCGATCATCTCGCGCCGCGCCGCGTGCATCGGCGTCAGGTCCTCGGGATCGACCATCCCGCCCGGCACTTCGAGGGTGAACTCCGAGATACCGTGGCGCCACTGCCGGATCATCACGACTTCGCCCGCCGCCGTCATCGGAATGATATTCACCCAGTTGGGCGCGTGGAGAATGAAGAAATCGCGCTCGCCGCGATGCGGATGCCCGGAGCGCCGGCGATGCAAATCGAACACCGGCGTCTTGTACACCGCATCCGTACTAAGCGTTTTCCACTTGTGCGCCAATGAACTTCAGTCGCGCCTCAGAACAGCCGCGCGTACTCGATGGCCGGGCATCGATCCATCACCACCGTGAGTCCTGCCTCCTGTGCGCGGCGCGCCGCCGCCGGATGAATCACGTCGAGCTGGCACCAGAGAATCTTTGCGCCCTTCGCGATCGCCTGCTCGGCGACCTCCGGCACAAATTCCGATCGTCGAAACACATCGACCATCTGCACCGGCTCGGGTATCGACGCCAGATCGGGATAGCAGGTTTCCCCGAGTTCGCCTTTGAGCGCGTCGGCTCCGAGTTGCGGATTAACCGGTATCACCTTGAAGCCGCGGCGCTTCAGCAGCTTTGCGATGCGCAATGAATCGCGCGCCGGATTGTCGGAGCATCCTACCACCGCGACCGTGGCCGGATTTGCCAGGATGCTGCGGATTTCCGAATCGGGTGGATTGCTGAATTCCATGGCGCGGCTCGCGCTAATCCTCGAACAGGCGCTCGATGATGATGGGTATCAGCCGATGGATTTCCTCGCGGCATTCGGCGAACACCACGTCGCCCTTCTCATAGGGATCTTCGATGTCGCCGGCCTCCCGCGCAAACGAGCGCAGCGTAAATACGGGCCGCGCGTTCGCTGCCGGAAATCGCTCGACCAGCTCACGCGCCTGCTGCTCGGTCATCGCGATGACTAAATCGCACTCCTCGAGCAACTCGGGATGCCGCTTCAAGTCGGTCGAGGTCGCCTCATCGCCGAGATCGATTCCGACGTCGCGCAGCGCCATCCGCGTATCGAGCGAGACCAGCGCGCCATCGCGCGCATACGGCGCGATTCCCGCCGATGTGATGCGCACGTGATGATCGACGCCGCGATTCGTAAGCTCGCGGCGCAGGATATGTTCCGCCATCACGCTGCGCGCCGTGTTGGCCGCGCAGATGAACAGCAGGGAACGAAAGCGCGGCCCATCGGGAGCCGCGCCATTCGATTTGTTCTCGTTCGCCAAGGTCTTAGACGTTCCCGCCCATCACCTCGCCCATGCTCTCTTTCTTGGTGACGCCCTTGGCGAGTTCTTCCTTCAGCTTCGCGCCGAGTTCCGCCGGCTCCCACATCGAGCCCTTCTTCGAAATCTTGCCGCCGGTATGCCATCCCTTCATCAGCCACACGTTGCCCATCCCGACGCGGAACACCTCGCCGTGGACGTCCTTCGCATCGTCGCTCGAGAGCCACGCCACCAGCGGCGCGACGTGAGCGGGCGTGAACGGATCCCATTCGCCCTGCTTCACCTGGCCCATCCCAGCCGCGGTTTGCGGGGTCGCATCGACGGTGAGCCGCGTGCGCGCGACCGGCGCGATCGCGTTGGCCGTCACGCCATAACGGCTCATCTCGCGATCGACGATAATCGCCATCGACGCCACCGCCGCCTTCGCCGACCCGTAATTGCTCTGGCCCGCGTTGCCGAGGAGGCCCGAGTCGGAGCTGGTGTTAATCAGCCGGCCGTTCAGGACGTTGCCGGCTTTGTGCTGTTCGCGCCAGTAGGAGCACGCGTGGCGCGCGACGTTGAAGCTGCCCCTCAGATGGACCCCGACCACCGCGTCCCAATCTTCTTCGCTCATGTTGAAGATCATGCGGTCGCGCAGGATGCCCGCGTTGTTCACCACGATATTCAGCTTGCCGAAGTTGTCGATCGCGCAATCGATGATGCGCTTGGCGGACTTGAAATCCGTCACGCTCTCGAAATTCGCGACCGCCTCGCCGCCGGCCGAACGAATCTCCTTGACCACGTCTTCCGCCGGCGAGCGCGATTGTCCGGTACCGTCGAAATGCCCGCCGAGATCGTTGATCACGACCTTGGCGCCGTGCTTCGCGAGCAGCAGCGCCTCTTCTCGTCCGATACCCCGGCCGGCGCCGGTGATTGCCGCAACCTTTCCCTCAAGTAGTGCCATCTGGTTAGTTCCTCTTTGCTTTTTTGCTGGGATTTGGATTCTCTGCTTGCTGTGCGATTTCGCCCGGTCCTACCACGTCGAAATCTTCCTTGGGTTCGAGCAGCGACGTGTCAATGTGGGCCGGAAGTTCATAGATCAGGTCGATAGTCATGCGCGACTTGTCGTCGTCGCTGGGGAACATCGTGATACTGCCGGGACGGCCTTCGATATGAAAATCGCACGACCAGGTTTTGCGCGCCGGCATGATGAGCGTCGAGGTGATGTGAAAATTGGCCTTCTTCAACTCTTCCTTGTAAAATGCGACCAGCGGGTTCAACTGCGCATCGGTGCTGAACACGATTTCGCGCATCGCCCCCTTCGGCTTGCGCACATGCTCGACCTTTGCGCCGGGATAGATCGGCATCGTCTTGTACAGATCTGGCGGCAGCTCCTTGCTCGCTTCGTCGGTCGCGCGATGCGGTATCGGCTCGGGCGGCGCGACCGGCGCTGAAGTCGGCGCGGCCTTGCAAGCAAAAATCGCGAGCAGGCAAAGGGCCAGGGCGCAGCGCCAGCTTCGGCGCCTGGAAATGACGGGAGCCTGCTCCGCCTCGACGAATTGCTTCACGCTGGATTGAACCGGACCTGCTGCGTAGTTCAAAGAATTGATTTACCCGAAATGTTTTGACCGAACGGCGGCAACTTCCGGCAAGTTCTGGATAGACTTGGACGGCAGAGAAGTCAAGGCGGTGCCGCATACACCGAGGTGAGAGACTGACTTGAAGTATTGGCGAAATTGGATGACGCTAGAGATCAGCAGAGGGACGCAGCACCACGTTCGAGATAGCGACAAATATTTTTCTCGCATCTTCATCTCGTGTCATACGGCTGCTAATCTGTGATCGGGTGGTCGAGGTTTGCGCTCCAGCGGTTCGTCTTCGCCACCGAATTTCACCGACTCTTGACAAATACTTCTCATTGTTGCATTCAGACTTTCCGCGCCATCTAGACGCCCTTGGTCTATTTCCGGCTGGTGGGATGTTGGAAAAATGGTGCTTTACGAGCGCGGCCGGTGCAAGGGAGAGTTCAAAAAAGGATTGCTTGGGGCAGTAGGTAAAAGGTTCGAGCGGGACCTTGGTTTCTCCGCTCACTCAATTTCAAAACCGAGAGGATAAGAGATGCAAAGCAATTTTGGTGTTCTGGGCATGATTCAGCAGGGCTATTACGCAACCTATCCCTTGCTGTTCATTTCGGTCGTGTGCCTCGCGATCATTTTCGAGCGTATCTGGGCGCTGTGGGGCGTCGGACCCAAGACTGCGAAACTCGCCGACGCGCTCATTCCGCAACTCCGCCAGGGCAAGTTCAACGAGGCGCTGCAGGCCACCCAGGCTCGCGGCACCGCCGCCGAGCGGATCTTTCACACCCTGATCTCAGGCGCGCAGACGATGGACCGCGATCATCTGCTCGAGCTCGATGACGAACGCCGCTATCAGGAAGGCCTCGAGTTCAAGCGCTACATCTGGGTGCTTGCGACCGCGGGCGCATCGGCCCCGTTCATCGGACTGTTCGGCACGGTCGTCGGTATTCTTGTGGCGTTCCAGTCGATGGCGATCATGGGCACCGGTGGTTTCTCGGTCGTCGCCGCCGGTATCTCGGAAGCATTGATCGCGACGGCGCTCGGCCTCGCGGTCGCGATCGTCGCGGTTATTTTCTACAACTACTTTTCAGTCAAAGTCGAAAACATCAGCGCCGTCCAGCACATCAATGACGACCGGCTGATCGACGCGGCGCTCCAGGGGAGACAGACTCGTGGCAATTAGCGGACCGCATCAGGGCGGTGGTGGTGGCGTTTTCGCCGACATCAATATCACGCCGCTGACGGATATCTTCCTCGTCTTGCTGATCATCTTCATGGTGACCACATCGGTCACTATCGAGTCGGCGGCACACGTCGATTTGCCGAACGCGACCAACACCAATCCCGAGAACAAGGGCGTGATCATCACTTACAGCGCGCAGCATGAGCTGTTCGTGAACTCGAAGGACGTTCCCGAGCGCGAACTGTTGCCGACCTTGCGGGACGCGCTGGGCCAGGGGGACGCGAAAGTCGTGGTGTTCCAGGGCGATCGCAAGGTGCTGCTGGGCGACATGGTGCGCATCCTGAACATCTCCAAGGCCGCCGGCGCCACCCAGATCGCGATCGCCGCCAAACGGGCCACTGGCGCTCAAATGGCCAACCAGGCCTCGAGTGGATCGTGATTAGATTGAATTTAAGAGCTGAGCCTGAGACTGCAGCGCCCAGAGGTATTTGCCGATGGCAATGATGAAAAAGGCGAAGGGTGGCGGAGCGGTGTTCGCCGATATCAATATCACCCCTCTGACCGACATTTTCCTCGTGCTGTTGATCATCTTCATGGTGACCACGGCCGTCACGATCGAATCCGCCGCCCACGTCGATCTGCCCAAGGCCGAAGCGCCGACCACCGACATCAAGCCCAAAGGCATCGTCGTCACCTACACCTCGGACCACACGATCATGGTGAACGACAAGGGCGTCACGGAAGCGGAATTGGTTCCAACGCTGCACACCGCACTGCAGAACTCGACCGATAAAATAGTAGTGTTCCAGGGCGACCCAAAGGTTATACTGGGAGACATGGTGCGGATTCTCGATCTCGCCAAATCGGCGGGCGCCGAGGCGATCGCAATCGCGGTGTCTCAGTTGCCTCCCGGTGGCGGCGGCGGAGCCCCCAGTGGCGGAGCGTGAGAGATTTGTTTTTAGGCGGCGCTTGCATGGGAGCGCGATTTTTGGGGTTTGCTAAAGGGATCTCGGCCTCGGCCGGCTTACACGCGGCCTGCGCGGGGAGAACACTTAAAATATGATCGCAGCAATTGTAATTCTGCTTGTCCTCTCGACTTTCGTCGTCGCCTTCATCTTCTACCGGATCCTCGCGAAGAGGGAACGCGAAGCTGAAGTTCATCGCGAAGAGGACGAGGCCGATGCGACTCGGCTTCAATCGCTCAAGGATGCGCTCGGGCTGCTGATCGGGCCGTTCCCGCTATCCGTCGCACTGCACGTAATCGCGCTGTTGTTCCTGATCATCACGGTGCACGAACAGCGCGGGCGTGAACTGATCATGGTCAACCTCGAAGCCGGCGGTGGCGGCGGCGGCGGCAACGAGATGCAGGATCTCGACATGCCGGAAGTGCCGATGCCCGACACGCAGCAACAAATGGAGGCGCCGACCGCGGTCGATACTTCGCAAGCGGTCGGCCTGGCTAACGACTATGTCCGCGCGGCCGGCGGCGGCGGTATCGGAATCGGCCGTGGCGGCGGTATGGGCTCTGGCTACGGCCACGGGGTGGGCAGCGGCTTCGGCGGGTTCATCGGCGAGTTGCGCCGCAAAGGACTTGACGTGGTGCTGGTGATCGACGGCACCGGCTCGATGAAACTGATCATCGACGACGTCAAAGCCAAGATGGGCCAGCTAGTTCAGGCGATCCATCGGCTGGTTCCGATCGCGCGCGTCGGTATCGTCGTGTTCGGCGGCAAGGGCGAGAAGATGAGCATCCAGCCGCTCACGCTGTCGCCACAGAAGATGACCGACTTCCTGAGCAGCATCCAGGCGCTCGGCGGCGGTGAATGGGAAGAGGACACTTTCGGCGCGGTCGAGACCGCGATCGACAAGATGGACTGGAAGCCGTACGCGAAAAAGGTGGTTGTGCTGGTCGGCGATTCGCCGCCTAAAAAGGACGACTTCGGACCGCTGCTCGCAATGATTCGCAAGTTCAAGGGCGAGAACGGCACCTTCAACACGGTCGATGTCGCAGCCGAAGAGCATGAGCGCTTCGAGCGCGAGTTCTGGCTGAAGGTTCATCGCGAAGAACCGCCCAAGATTTCACCGTTGCCCGAGTTCTATCGGCAAACGCAAGCCGCCTACAAAGTTCTGGCGGTGGCCGGTGGCGGCTCGATGAAATCGCTGACGAAGGACTCGCACATCAACCAGCAGGTGCTGATCCTCGCGTTTGGCGAGCAGTGGCAGTCGCAGGTTGCGGCCTTTGGTCGCGGACTCGCGGGTGGCAGCGGCAGCCAATAGGCCGATAAATATTTCTATCGCGTCCGTCGTCTAGTATGATGAGGACGTGATGAAACACAGCAAAGCAGCGAGCGCGGTCGCATTGGCGGCCGCGCTTTTCCTTTCCGCTCTCGCCCCTTTTGCGAACGCCGTCGATCTGCGCCACGCGCGAGCGCAAAAAGATCTCACTCCCGCCGTTCAGCAGTCCCTGCAGGACATGCTTTCCGATGTAGCCGAGCCGTACTTCGTCGCCGAAGGCGAGAAGAAGGCCAAGAATCAGAAGTACCTCGACCTGCAGCAAAAGTTCGAATATCTGCCCAACTATGGGCCTCACAATTCGCTGGTCGTGAGCTGCAAGATGGGCGGCGTCGAGTACGACCCGACCAAGCCCGGCACCAGTAAGGGCGCTCCGACCGGCATTCTCAAGTACCTGGTCTTCACCTATGCCCTGCAGAAGGGCAAGTGGGTATCCGTCGCCAAGCCCAAGTGGGAAGAGCAGGATCTCGGTCCCGAAGGCCGCAAGAAGATGACCGAGGGGATGCAGCGCGGCGAGGCTCGCAAAGCTGCGATGGAAAAATCGCAAAAATCTCATGCGGCTGCCGCGGCCGCCGCTGCCGCAGCACAAAAGGCCGCCGACCAGCACTGACCTCGATGCGTTCTGCTTCAGCTATCTTGCGGATGACGCCAGATCGGCCGTGTGATTGCGATCGACGCGGCTGTGATATCGCCCGTAGGTGAAGTAGATCACAAGCCCAATACCCATCCACACGAAGAAGCGAATCCACGTCACCATCGGCAAGCTCGCCATCAGGTAGAGGCAGAAGAACATCCCGAGAATCGGCACCAGCGGCACCAGCGGCGTGTGGAACGGCCGCTTAAGATTCGGCTCGACGTTGCGCAAAATCCAGACCCCGGCGCATACCAGCACGAACGCGAACAGCGTGCCGATATTCGTCAGCTCCGCGATTTCCTGGATCGGCAGCAGCGCCGCCGTGATTCCCACTGCGATTCCGGTCAGCGTCGTCGGGATGTACGGCGTGCGATAGCGCGGATGAACCTTGCTGAACGCGGGCGGCAGCAATCCGTCGCGCGAGATCGCGAAAAATATCCGCGATTGTCCGAGCAGCAGCACCAGCAGCACCGACGTTAGTCCCGCCACCGCGCCCAGCGAGATGAAACCTGAGAGCGCATGCATCCCGCGCTGCACGAAGGCCGACGCGAGCGGCGCGTTCACGTCGATCAGATGCGCCGGCACCATCCCGGTCAGCACCCCAGCCACCAGGATATATAGCGCAGTGCAAACGAAGAGCGACGCCATGATGCCGCGCGGCAAATCGCGATTCGGCTCGATCACTTCTTCCGCCGCCGTCGAGACTGCGTCGAATCCGATGTACGCGAAAAATATCACCGCCGCGCCTTTCATCACGCCGCTCCATCCCATCGGCGCAAACGGAGTCCAGTTCGCGGGTCGCACGAAAAACATCCCGACCACGATCACCGCGCCGATCACTGTCAGCTTGATTCCCACGATGATCGAATTTAGCCGCGCGCTCTCCGAAATGCCGATGTA
The DNA here is from genome assembly GCF_030646925.1 of Candidatus Binatus sp. Classification (NCBI taxonomy): domain Bacteria; phylum Candidatus Binatota; class Binatia (SeqCode); order Binatales (SeqCode); family Binataceae (SeqCode); genus Binatus (SeqCode); species Binatus sp. (SeqCode). The sequence goes on from NZ_JAUSKL010000032.1 coordinate 8,977, forward strand.
CAAGACGCCCGTGATGAGCATCACGATCAGGAACGCAGGCAGGTCGATGATGGCGCCCGGAACCGAGCCCGGCGCATGCGTCAATGCGACCGGCAGATGTATCCCCACGCCCTCCAGGATCACGCGCAGGTACCCCGACCATCCGACTGCGACCGCCGCCGCGCCGACCGCGTACTCGAGCACCAGGTCCCAGCCGATAATCCATCCGACCAGTTCGCCCATCGTCGCGTATGAGTACGAATACGCGCTGCCGGCGACCGGAATCATCGCGGCGAACTCCGCGTAACACAGCGCCGCCATCGCGCACGCAAATCCCGACACGATGAACGAGATCACGATCGCCGGGCCCGCGTATCTCGCCGCCGCCACGCCCGTCAGCACGAAGATGCCCGCGCCGACGATCGCGCCGATACCCAGCGCCGTCAGGTCAAGTGCCCCGAGCGCCCGCTTGAGTCCCTCGGTCGAGCGCGCATCCGCCTCCGCCATCAACGCCGCGGCCGGCTTGCGCCGAAAAATCTGTGCTCTAAGCCCGGTCTCTTGCTTCATCCCCGCTCACTTCGATACGCGCCGACCGCACGAAATCTAAACGACCGACACGCGCGCACTTCACCACGCCTGATATCCGCCGTCCACGCTTAGGAGGGTGCCCGTAACGTAGCTTGACGCGGGGCTCGCAAGGAAGATCACCGCGCCGCGAATTTCTTCCGGCGTTCCGAGGCGCTTCATCGGCGTGAACGTTTCCATCCGTTCCCTGTTCGCCGATTTCGCGATACCGCCCTCGGTCGCCTCGGTGGGAATCCAGCCGGGCGCGATCGCGTTCACCAGAATGTTGTAGCCGGCCCATTCGACCGCAAGTTGCCGCGTGAGATTTGCCAACGCTGCCTTGGTCGCCGCGTATGCCGACAGCCGGTAGATCGCGCTCGCGACGGTGGCGTAAATCGACGCCATGTTGATGATCCTGCCGGGCTGCTTAGTTTCGATCAGCCGCGACGCGACGCGCTGCGAGAGCATCATCGGCGCCGTCAGGTTCACCGCGATCGCGTTATCCCAATCCTCGCGCTTGAATCGCTCGGCGCGCCCGGTCGGCGATACGCCCGCATTGTTCACCAGGATGTCGATATCGCCGAGTGCCGCAGTCGCGTCCGCCATCACGCGATCCAGGTCCGCGTCGATCGTGACATCGGCGCCGATTCCGATCGTCTTGACGCCGTGGGACTTGGCCAATTCCTTCGCCAGCGCCACGACCCGGTCTCCGCGGCGCGCAATCAGGGCGACGTCCGCGCCCGCGAGCGCGAGCGCCTTGGCGCATTCCACCCCGAGTCCCGACGACGCACCGGTGACCAGCGCGCGATGCCCCCGTAGTGAGAACAGCGATTCGAGCGAATCCATATTTTGCAACCTGCGTGTGTAAGCTTATTTCAGTCGCCGAAGACTTCGCCGGCCGCCTGCGCCGCGATGGCGACCGTGCGATCGATGTCGGCGCGCGCGACTCCATGATGAGTCACGGCGCGAAATGAGGTCGCCTCCCGCGGCGAGATCAGCACGCCGCGCTCTTTCATCGCAGCAGCGAATCGCCGCGCAACTTGTCCGTCGCCATCGACGTCGAAGACGACCATGTTGGTGCGGTTCGCGACCGACCGCACGTTCAATCCCGCGACCAGCGCGAGTCCCTGCGCGAGCGCGCGCGCATTCTGATGATCCTCGACGAGGCGATCGATCATCGTATCCAGCGCCACGATTCCGGCCGCCGCGATTATCCCCGCCTGCCGCATTCCGCCGCCGAGCATCTTGCGCGCGCGATGAGCCCGCGCGATGAAATCCTTACTGCCGCAGAGGATCGATCCGATCGGGCACGCGAGTCCCTTCGACAGGCAAAACGAAACCGTATCCGCGACGCTCGCGATTTCTTTGGCGCTGGTTTCGAGCGCGATTGCCGCGTTGAAAATGCGCGCGCCGTCGAGATGCAGCGGGAGTCCGCGCCGATGCGCCGCCTCGGCCACTTCCGCCATGTGCGACAGCTTGACCGGCGCGCCGCCGCATCGATTGTGCGTGTTTTCGAGCACCACCAGCGACGGCTGCGCGAAGTGGTCGTCGTTCGGCGTGCCAAGCTCGCGGTGAAGCTCGCCGAGATCGAGTTCGCCACTTTCGGCGTTGTGAATCGGCGTGAGCACGATACCGCCGAGCGCCGACGCGCCGCCCGCTTCGTACAGATTGGTGTGCGATTCCGCCCCGACGATCGCCTTGGCGCCGCGCGCGCAATGCGCCAGCATCGCGATCAGGTTGCCCATCGTGCCGCTCGGCACCAGCAACGCGGCCTCCTTGCCCATCAGTGCCGCCGCCATCCGCTCGAGCCGGTTGACGGTTGGATCCTCGCCATAGACGTCGTCGCCCAACTCGGCGCGCGCGATCGCGTCGCGCATTGCGGGCGTCGGCAGAGAGACGGTGTCGCTGCGCAGATCGATCAAATCAAATTTACTCATCAATCAGGTTGCCGCCGCGAATGCGGGATGCGGCCGCGGGATTCATTCACGCGGTCATTGTCCCGGCGGATAGAGCGTCTGGAAACTGCCGGCCGCGATATCGGCTACCTCGACCGAGTTCTGCGTCGTGTCCGAGAAGTAGAGCTGCTTGCCGTCGCTGCTGAGCGCGCATCCCGAGCCGATATGGCCGTTAACCTGCGTCACGGTGCTGACTTCGTTGGTGGCCAGAACTATTTTTCGCACCGCGTGATTGTCGGCGTCGAGCACGAAGAGGTTCGTCCCGTCGGTGCACATCGCGCCCGGATTGTTGAACTGCGCCTTGTCGCCCGGGCCGTTCGCGTCGCCCGCTTCACCGGTGCCCGCCACCAGGCTGGTCTCCAGTGACGAGATATCGATCTTGCGAATCTGGTCGTTGCCGGTATCCGAAACATAGATGTTCTTGGTGTCCACTGCGACGCCGCGCGGCCCGCTGAACTGCGACTTGGTCTGGTTGCCGTCGGCCTTGCCCGCAGTCCCCGGCTGCCCGCCGACCGTCTTGACCGCCATGTCGGGCAGGTTGATGCGCCGAATCGTGCTGTTGCCGCTATCGGCGACGAATAGCGATTTGCCGTCGGTCGAGATCTGCGTCGGCAGATTGAAGTGCGCGGCGGACCCCTTGGCGTCCTCGGTGCCGGCGATATTTGCTTCGCCCGCGATCGTCGAGACCGTCTTGGTCGCGACGTTTATTTTGCGGATGTCCGAATTGTTGGTGTCGCAGAGATACAAATCCTGGCCGATCATCGTCATCCCGTCGGGACTCTTGAAACGCGCCGCTTCGCCGATTCCGTTGTTGCTGCCCGATTCAAAGGTTTTGCCGGCGAGCAGGCTGATCGAGCGCGAGGCGAGGTCGATCTGATTGATCGTGTTGTTGCGGCTGCTGGCGACGTAAACCGATCGCCCGTCCACCGAGAGCCCGGCCGGAAAATCGAGCCGCGGCCCGGTCTGCGATTGCATCCCGCTTAGTTCCTGCGCGAACGCGGGGCCGCCGGCGCCAACCATCGCGAGCATCGCGCCCGCCGCCACCATCATTTTGTAAGTTGCGGAAACTTTCATGTGCGACCTCTTTGTTCGGAATGACCGGCCGATGATGCGTATCGATCCGCAACTCATGGAAAGATCGCTTTTACCACTTCGTCGATTGCGCGCTTGCTGTCCGCCTCATCCGTCAGCGACCACGTCACCGCGACCGTCGCCGCGCGCCGCGGCGTGATTCCCTGCACGATCAGCTCGCCCGCGTAAATCAGTAGCCGCGTCGAAACGCCTTCTTCCAGTCCCGACGCTTTCAGATGCCGCACTTTCTCGCCGAGCACCGCAAGCTGCATCGCCATGTCGAGATCGATTCCCGCCTCGTGCGCGATGATCTCGACTTCCTTGTCCGCCGGCGGATAGGTGAATTCGATCGTGACGAAGCGCTGGCGCGTCGAATGCTTCAGGTTCTTCTGGATGCTCTGATAGCCGGGGTTGTACGAAATCACCAGCAGGAATCCCGTGTGCGCCTCGATCGTCTCGCCGCGCTTTTCGATCGGCAGGATCCGGCGATGGTCCGACAGCGGATGGATCAGCACCGTCGTGTCCTTGCGCGCCTCGACCACTTCGTCGAGGTAGCAGATAGCGCCGCGCCGCACCGCCTGCGTCAGCGGTCCATCGACCCACACCGTCTCGTCGGCCTGGATCAGGAACCTGCCGACCAGATCGCTGCCCGTTAGATCTTCGTGGCAAGCGACCGTGATCAACTCGGTCGGTCCGTCCGGCATCGAGGCGAGCTGATGCGCCATGTGCTCGACGAAGCGCGTCTTGCCGCAACCGGTTGGTCCCTTCAGGAGGAGCGGCAGGCGCGCCTTGTACGCGGCGGTGAATATTTCCACTTCATCGCCGATCGGCAGATAAAACGGGGCCGAGGCCGGGTCGAGATGCTTGACCTCGGGCCCTTCAACCCGAAGCCGTGTATCGAACTTCTTTAATTCAATCCCCATCGGTACCTTCTGGCGGACGATTGGTAATGTCTCGGCGCGATTCTAAGAGAGTATGGCCAAATCATTCAAGGCAAATGCGCGCCTCGATTGATCATTCAGCGCAATTCAGATCCGGCGCGGACGATACTCGGTGGCGCCGTCGCGATTGTCCTTGACCTCGTAGCCCATCGTCTCGAGTTGTTTCCGGAGTTCGTCCGACCGTTTGAAATTTCTCGAGCGCCGCGCCTCGGCGCGTTCATCGATCAGCGCCTGCGCCTCCGGCGAAATCGTCGCGCCCAGCGCCATCTCACGATAATGGCCCAACTGAAGGCCCAGCACCGCATCGAACGTCAGCAGCGTCGGCCACCCGCCGAAATCCTGGCGCCGATATGATTCCGCAACCAGATCGAGCGCCACCGCCAGCGCCTGCGGCGTATTCAGATCGTTGTCGAGCGCGTCGTGAAAGCGTTCGTAGTGAGTTTCCGCCCCGCCCGGAGTCTCCGCTCCCGGTGCGGCCGCCTCAGCCGGGACGTTGCGCGCGAATTCGCGAAAATAATCCAGGTTGCCCTGCGCCGCGCGCAGTCCCTCGTCGCTCAAAATCAGCTCCGAGCGATACTTCGCGCCGAAGCAAAAAAGTCGAAACGCGAGCGGATCGATTCCAGCGCCCGGCAAATCGCTCAGCAGCGGGAACTTGCCCGCGCTCTTGCTGATCTTCGCGCCTTCCTTCCCCACCAGGAACGCGCTGTGAACGAAGTACCGCGCGAACGGCTTGCGCGTCGCGCTTTCGGACTGCGCGATCTCGTTCTCATGATGAATCGGGATGTGATCCATCCCGCCGGTGTGGATATCGATCGTCTCGCCGAGGTACTTCATCGCCATCGCCGAGCACTCGATATGCCAGCCCGGATAACCCGGTCCCCACGGCGTCGGCCATTGCAAAATGTGATGCGGCTGGTCGAGCATCCACAGCGCAAAATCGTGCGGACTGCGCTTGTCGCGCGAATGATCGAGCCGATTCGCCGCGTGCTGCTCGTCGAGACTCTGCCGCGAGAGCCTGCCAAAGCGATTCTCGCCGCGGTAGCGCTCGACGTCGAAGTACACGCCGCTCTTCGTCACGTAGGCGAAGCCCGCGTCGATGATCCGGCCGATGAGCGCGATCATCTCGGCGATGTGGTCCGTCGCACGCGAGAAAAGCTCCGGCCGCTCCATCCCCAGCCGATCCCAATCAGCGAGAAAAAGCTCCGTGTAATGATTCGCCACTTCCAGCGGCGACTTGCCCTCGGCGCGCGCCGTCTTTTCGATCTTGTCCTCACCGTCGTCCTGGTCGGACGTCATGTGGCCGACGTCGGTGATATTCATGATTTGGCGAACGCGATAGCCGTCGAACTTGAGCGCGCGTTTCAGAAAATCCCAGTTCAGGAAGGTGCGGAAATTGCCGAGATGCTGTGGCAGATACACCGTCGGCCCGCACGAATAGAGCGTGACCTCCGGCGGATTTTGCGGGCTGAATTCCTCGACCGAACGGCTCAGCGTATTGAAGATATGAAACGGCATCGCAGGGCGAATAGTGAGTTTACCCCGCCCCCCCAACCTCGAACAACCCGCATACTCGGCTAGCAACTGTCCGAGTCACTGATCCTAAGTTCCAGGAGGTTGTTCTGGTTTGGGCAATGATGTAAGTGGACCACCGAACGCAGCACACCAGCTTGCTCCGCATCGAGACGCTGGGCTGGTGAATTTCCTCTATGTGAATACCACCTCAGCGAGGAATATCATTGTCGGTCACAAAAGGCAGGCCACGACCACCATTAACAAAGCGATTGCAGCTGTCTGTATTCCGCCGGGACCGCTGGATTTGCCGATGGTGCAATCGCCCAGTCATCTTCGCGGCGGCAATGAGATTACTAGAGCGGGAAATGAGAAAATCTGGCAGGACCGAACCCTTGGCCTATTACCACGCCCACGCCACTCGTGATGGTGCTCCGTTGCTCGATGAACTGTGGGCCGTAATTGATCACGTCAATGCTTTTTCCGCTGGCGGTCTCAACACTGAAGAAAATCTCGCGACAGCCTGCAACAAATGCAATGGTCGAAAAAGCTCCGCGCCTTTAGACAAATGGGGTAAGCGTTATCTGCGTAAGGCGGTCAAAGGAAAGTACGGAGAACCGCAACATTGGGACGGGCTATCTGGGTTGTTCGTCATTCTGGCACAGCGCGATCCTGTTGGACTTACTGCGTCCGAGAAAATATGGCTCAGGGAACTTACAACGCTCACTTCTTAGGGAAACCGCTGACTCAGACGAACAAACTCGAAACGCCGATCGTGCTCACTTTCTGGGAACGACTCGGCGGAACGGATACCTGAAATGACCACCGATGAGCGCATCGCGATTGTAAAAGCGCTTGAGCAGGCGCCGTTCTCGAAGGTGCTCGGACTCAAGGTCGAGCACGCGCGCGACGGCGAGGCGATCGCGCGGATGCCCGCCGACGCGTCGCTGCTGAATCCCGGCGGACCGCAGGCGCCCATCCACGGCGGCGCGATCGCCACCCTAGCCGACTTCGCCGCCTGCGCCGCAGTATGGAGCCTGCCCGAGACCGTCACTTCCGCCACCATCTCGATGACCATCAACTACACCGGCCCCGGCGTGCAAACCGATCTCGTCGCGCGCGCCCGCGTCCGCCGCAAAGGCAAGCGGATCGCAAGCCTGACCGTCGAAGTCACCGACGCCCGCGGCGCGCTCATCGCCGACGCGCTGATCACCTACAAGATCGCTTAGTTTCCCCTCCCGTTTCGCTTACACTGAATTGGTCTTATCGAACGGGGAAGTTCTGAACATGAGAATACGCTTAGCTCGCGTCGCGTCGCCCGCATCCGCCACTTTTCTCGCGCTTCAATTGATCGTGCTGACGATCCTGCTGATTTCGCACGTCGCTTCGGCCGCGCAACTGCCGGAAACCGTGATCCGATCCTTCGGTACCGGGCCGGGCGGCACTACATGCACCTCCAGCGTCGATGGCGCAGTGCCCAAAGGTTCGCTGACCTTCGCCAACGGCTTTCTCTTTGGCCGCACCACCACCACGACCGCGAGCACGCCCGGCGACGGCATCATTTTTCATGTCGATCCCGACGGCAACGGCTACGACATCGATCACGTTTTCACTGGCGCGAAGCCCGACGGCAACAATCCGCGTCACAGCGCGATGACGCTCGACGGCATGGTCCTGTACGGCACCACGCTGATTGGCGGCAAGCACGACAACGGCACGATCTTCAGCATCAAGGACGACGGCAGCAGTTACTCGGGACCGCTGCTCGATTTCCAAGCCAGCAGCGCCGGCAACAATGGCGATCAGCCGCACAGTTGCTTCGCGCTCAACAGCGCAAGCGGCCTGCTCTACGGTATGACCTCGCAGGGAGGAACGCACGGCGGCGCCACCGGCGACGGCACTATCTTTTCCTTCGATCCTTCAACGAGCGCCTACACCAGGCTGTTCTCCTTCGACGGAACCAAGCGCGGCGCCGATCCGCACGGTGAGCCGATTCTCGATCCCAACGGCGCCACGCTCTACGGCATGACGCGCGAGGGCGGCAAGAAAAACGTCGGCGTGATCTTTTCGTACAACACCGCGAGCAATGCCTTCAAAACCCTGCACAGCTTCACCTGCCCGAAGAACGCGGTGCCAGGTTGCATCTCGAAGAAAGATGGCGCCTCGCCCGATCATGGCAACCTCGTGCAATCGGGCGGCACGCTCTATGGCCTCACGACCTTTGGCGGCAAATTCGGCGCGGGAGTGGCGTTTTCGATCCTGACCACCGGCAAGAAGTTCAAGGTGCTGCACAGTTTCGGCAAGGCCGGCAGCAACGACGGGCAGCATCCGTACGGCTCGCTGCTGCTAGTGGGCACGACGCTCTACGGCACCACGCGCGACGGCGGTAAACTCAACCTGGGCACCGCTTTCCAGATCAATACGGACGGTAGCGCCTTCGCGCGAATCCACGATTTCTCCGGCAAGCCTGACGGCGCGAATCCGATCGACAACGTGATCCTGGTTGGCGGCTCGCTCTATGGGATGACGACGGTCGGCGGCAAATGCGACTTCGGCGCGATCTTCGCGATCCAGTTGCCGTAGCAACCCGCCATGTCTGCGACGCTCGAAATGATCCGCCGCGCCGCCGCGCCGCACGGACTCAATCTAGTCGGCGCGGTCTCAGTCGCGCGCTACGATTCCGCCGTGAAGGAAGTCTCACGCGCCGGCGCGATCGATCCCGCGGCGCGTTCGATCGCGATCGTCGGCAACGGCGGCGGCGCATTGTGGCGCGCGTTCCAACGCCACCTCGAGCGACACCCCGGATGGTTCCAGCGCGAGAATCCGCTCGACGATTTCACGCGCGAGGTGATCGAGCGCGACGTCGCGACTGCGCTGCGCGGCGCGGGCTTGCGATGCACGATCATTTACCCGTTCATGAGCAGCGGCCCGACGCTGAATTTTATCGAGCTTGCGAAAATCGCCGGCATTGCGGGACCGAGCATCCTCGGCGTCGCGGTGCATCCTGTGTACGGACCGTGGATCGCATTTCGCGGCGCAATCCTGCTCAATGAGGTAATCGATTCACCCGGCGAGGCCGCCGGTTTCGATCCCTGTCCGCGATGCACTGTGCGCAGCTGCATTCCGGCCTGTCCAGTGGGCGCAATCAGCGTTGCGGCTGGATGGGATATCCCGGAGTGCCTGACTCATCGTGTCGAAGTCGAGCCCGATTGCGCGCCGCGATGCCACGCGCGGGCCGGATGTGTCCTTGGCCCCGAGCATCGCTACCCGGACGACGAACTCGCGTATCACCAGATGCGCTCGCTGCGTGCGATGCGCCCGTACTACGAGACGCACCTCAAGCCCTCGTGTAAAGTCTGATCGGGCTCTCAGGGTTCGACGTACTCGCAAATGCTGGTCGGGGCAGGAATGGGCAGGCCATCCTCGCGAAGCCCTTCGATATGGAATCGTATTGCCTCGCGGATGTTGGATTCGGTTTCTTTGACGGTCGCGCCGGTGGCGACGCATCCAGGCAAATCAGGTACGTATGCTGAAAAATTGCGCCGGGCTTTTTCTATGACGATCGCATAGCGCATCGTTAATCTACCTCGAGTTGTGCCTGCTTGAAGATACTGTTCTTCGTGCCGGGCGCAAGATCGTCAGACGGCTTGCCGGCTACCGTAACCCGACCCAACTTCACGGGATGTTTGAATTGCCGGTGACTTCCGCGAGTAGCCACCGAGTACCAACCATCCTTTTGCAGCAACTTGATCGCCTCGCGGACTTTCACCGATGAGCCAACAGATCAGGATCGCAACTTGCGCGCGACGTCCTTCGCAAAATAAGTCAGGATCAAATCGGCGCCCGCCCGCTTGATCGACGTCAGCACCTCGAGCGTTGCTCGCTCTTCGTCGATCCATCCGTTGATACCGGCCGCGCGGATCATCGAGTACTCGCCCGAAACATTGTACGCCGCCACCGGCGCGTTGAATTCATGCTTCACGCGCCAGATCAGATCGAGATACGGCAGCGCCGGCTTCACCATCACGATATCCGCGCCTTCCTCCAAATCGAGCGCAACCTCGCGCATCGCCTCGTTCCCGTTCGGCGGATCCATCTGGTACGAGCGCCGATCGCCGAACTTCGGCGCTGATTCCGCGGCCTCGCGAAACGGCCCGTAAAATGCCGACGCAAACTTGGCCGAGTACGCCATGATCGCGACCTGGCTGAAGCCATTCTGATCGAGCGCGCCTCGAATCGCGCCGACCCGCCCGTCCATCATGTCCGACGGCGCGACGATATCCGCGCCTGCCCGCGCATGCGAAAGCGCCTCGCGCACCAGCAGTTCGAGACTCGCGTCGTTATCAACGTCATTGCCGACGATCGCGCCGCAGTGCCCGTGGTCAGTGTACTCGCACATGCAGACGTCGGTGATCACCGCGAGCCCGGGCACGCGCTCCTTGATCTCGCGAATCGCACGCTGCACTTCGCCGTTGTCGTTCCACGCTTCCGTGCCGCGCGCGTCCTTGCGCTCCGGGATGCCGAACAGGATCACCGCCGGCACGCCCGCGTCCCACGTCTCGCGCGCCTCGATCACGATATTGTCGACCGACATCTGCGCGACGCCCGGCATCGAGCCGATTTTATTTTTCACGCCGCGCCCCGGGCATACGAACATCGGCAAAATAAAATCGTCGGGCGCAAGGCGTGTCTCCCGCACCATCCTGCGAATCGTTTCAGTGCGCCTGAGCCGCCGCGGCCGATTGAGTGGGAATGCCATGATGCTACGCGTCCTCTGTTCGAGCGAAAATTCCGCGCGATTCTATCGCGCCATTACATGATACCGCGCGATTCGATTGCGCGATTATATAATGACGCCTGCGATTAAGAACCCCCGCCCGCGACGACCGCCTCGCGCTCGAAATATTCCTGAATCGCGGAAATCAGCTCCGCGATAGTGTACTCGGCCGGCGTGACGACGACCTCGAAGCCCTTGCGCCGCGCCGTCTCCGCGGTGATCGGTCCGATCGCCGCCGCCTTAAGCCCCTTCGCCGCGGCGCCAATCAGCTTGCAAAAATTGATGACCGTGCTGGAACTCGTGAACGTCACCAAATCGATTCCGCGCGACGCGATCAGCTCGCGCATCCGCTCGACCTGCACGCCCTTCGGCTTGATCGTTCGGTAAGCGGGCGCGATAACCACTTCGCGTGCGCCCGCCTCGCGCAGAAGTTCGGGCAATGCTTCGCGCGCGACTTCGGCGCGCGGTATCAGGAATCGTTTGCCGCGAATCCGCTTGATACCGATCGCATCGATGATTGCTTCGGCGCGATACTCGCCTGGAATCGCCGCGACCTGCAGGCCATAGTTCGCGAGTCGCTCCGCCGTCGCTGGACCGATCGCCGCGATCGAAGCCTGGCCGATACTGCGGATGTCGCGGCCGAGTGATCGCAATCGCGCAGTGAACGCCTCAACACCGGTCGCGCTGGTGAAAACGATCCAGTCGAAAGATCCGACGCGCGCAATCGCGGCGTCGAGTCGCTGATAACTCTTCGGTGGAACTGTTTCGATCGTCGGAAATTCAAAAACCTCCGCGCCCAGATGCCGCAACTCCGCCGCGAACTGCGGCGTGTTCGCTTGCGCCCGCGTGATGACAATCGCGCGGCCGAAAAGCGCCGTCTGCTCGACCCATCGCAACCGCTCGCGCAGCCCCGCGCATTCCCCGACCACGATCACCGCGGGCGACTTGAGTCCTGCGCGCGCGCACTCGTCCGCCAGCGTCGCGAGCGTCGCCGCGACGGTCTTTTGCGCCGCGGTCGTAGCCGACTCTATCGCGACGGCCGGAGTTTCACTGCTCAACCCCGCGCGGCTGAGTCTCGCGAGCGTCGCGCGCATTCGCGCCGTCGCCATCAGGATCACGATCGTGCCGCGCGACTGTGCCGCCGCCGCGAGTTCGTCCCACGGGATCGCCGAGCGTGCGCCTTTGTTTTCATCCTCGTGCCCGGTGACGAACACGACGAAGGAGCCATGCTCGCGATGCGTCAGCGGGATTCCCGCGAACGCCGCCGCCGCGATCGCCGACGTGACCCCCGGCACAACTTCGAACGGCACCTGCGCGCGCGCGAGCGCTTCGGCCTCTTCACCGCCGCGGCCAAAGATAAACGGATCGCCGCCCTTGAGCCTCACGACCACGCGGCCCTTCTGCGCGTGCTCGATCAGCATCCGGTTCAATTCGGCTTGCGGAAAAGATTTTTCGGCGCCGCTTTTTTTGCCAGCGTAGATCAACTCAGCACTGGACGGCGCGAGCTTGAGCAATTCGGAATTGACCAGGTGATCGTAAATCACGACGTCGGCGCGGCTCAGCACGTCGCGGCCGCGAAGTGCGATCAAATCGGGAGCGCCGGGTCCTGCGCCGACCAGGAACACCCTGCCGCTGCGTTCATTCATCGGGAAGCAGTTCGGCGCCGCCGCGCGCGAGAATTTTCTCCGCCAGTCGCTCCCCCGCACTAGCGGCCGCCGCCGGCGCCAGGTCGGTATCGACTTCCTCTTCGAGCGATTCGGACAACTCGCGCGAGCCGTCGGGACTGAACAGGATCGCATCAAGAGAAAGCTTGCTTCCCGCGATCGACGCTTTCACGCCGACCGGCGTCGTGCACGACGCTCCGAGCGCCGCGAGGAATCCGCGCTCCGCAGCGGTCTCGTAAAACGCGCGCGAATCGTTGATCGCAGTCAGCGCGCGATCGAGTTCCGATATCGCGCCGGCCCGACGTTCCGCCAGCGTTTCGATCGCGAGCGCGCCTTGCCCTCCGCACGGAATGAAATCGCGGCTCGGCAACTCGACGAAGTTCACATCGCCGATTCGTCCGAGCCGCTTCAGTCCCGCTATTGCGACGATGATCGCGTCAAGTTCTCCTTCGGCCACTCGTTTCAGACGCGTATCGACGTTGCCGCGCAGCAGTACGACCTCGATCGATCGATTGATCCTGAGCGCCTGGAAGCGCCGCCGCAGCGACGACGTGCCCAAACGCGCGCCGGGCTTGAGCGCCGCGAGTGCGACGCCTTCGCGGGTGACGAGCACGTCGGCGGTATTCTCGCGATTCGGCACCGCCGCGATTCTGAACTGCTCCGGCGATTCTGCGGGCAGATCTTTCATCGAGTGTATCGCGAGATCGATCGATCGATCCGCGAGCGCCTGCTCGAGTTCCTTGATGAAGAGTCCCTTGCCGCCGACCTGCGCGAGCGACGCCGTCGTCATCTTGTCGCCGCTGGTGCGAATCTCGACAATTTCAATTTGAGTGCTGCGCATCGCCTGCGCGAGCTTTTGTTTGACGATCTCTGCTTGGGCCAGCGCCAGTTTGCTCGGCCTCGAACCGATCCTGATTTTCGAGGGCATCTGCGTTCAGCGCGCCGCGCGCTCAATCTTCGGCGAAGTCGTCGCCGGTATCGTCGTCGTCCTGGTCATCGGCGTCGAGTTCGGCGCATAGCAAACGCCGCGCGATCTCGGCCGCAAAGCCGGCGTCGAGCGCCTTGTCGTCGCGCTGCTTGAGACCCGAGAGAATGCGATGCAGCAATTTGTTGGTGAGGCCGCGCGTCAACGATTCGACTCGCTCGCGCTCGCCGGCGTCGAGACCCGCGAGCCATCCGCGATGCCGCCCCAACTCCGCGTCGCGCAAACGCTCGATACTGTAGCGGATGTCCTTGATCGTCGGAATCAGATCGAGGCCCGCCATCCATTTGAGAAACGATTCGAGTTCCAGTTCGACGATTTCCTCCGCCTTCTCCGCCTCGCGTCCGCGATCGCCGAGCGAGCGCTGCACCACCGCGCCGAGATCGTCGATGTCATACAGATAGACGTTCTGCATCGCGTTCAGCCGTTCGTCGAAATTGCGCGGCACGCCCATGTCGATCAGGAACATCGGACGATAGCGGCGCTCGCGAACTACCGACTCGAATTCCTCGGGACCGAGCACCGGTTTCGTCGATGCGACCGAACCGATCAGCACGTCCACCATCTTCAGATACGGCTTGTAGTTGTCGTACGGCACTGCCGTACCGCCAAGTTCGCGCGCGAGCGCGACTGCCCGGTCAAACGTGCGCGACGTGATCAGCAGCGACTCGATACCGAGTCCCTTGAGCTGGCGCGCGGTCAACTCCGCCATCTTGCCCGCGCCCATCAGCATCACGGTCTTGTCCGACAGCCGATCGAAAATCTGGCCCGCCAAACTCACTGCCGCGGAGCTTACCGACACCGAGCCGTGGCCGATCAGCGTGCCTTTGCGCACGCGCTTGGCGACCGAAAATGCTTTGTGAAACGCGCGATGCAACACCAGCCCGACAGTTCCGGCCTCCGCCGCTTGCGCATAGGCCGATTTGAGCTGGCCCAAAATCTGCGGCTCGCCGACGACCATCGAATCGAGGCTCGCGCCGACGCGAAACATATGACGCGCCGCGTCGCGGCCGCCGAAGCTGTACACCGCGCTGGCGAAGGCATCTTCCTCGACGTTGCGATCGCGTGCCAAAAATTCTAGCGTCGCGCGCGATGCCCGAGCGACGTCGCTCGCCACGCCCACCACCTCGACGCGATTGCAGGTCGAGACCAGCGCGGCTTCCGCTACGACCGGCGACGCTTCGCGCAACCGCCGCAACGCCGCGGGAATCTCTTCGTCGGCATACGCGAGCCGCTCGCGCACCGCGACAGCCGCAGTGCGATGACTAACGCCGACGACAAATAAAGTCTGGTCCATCTCAGCCGAAACTTCCGCCATGCTTGCCGGGAAAAATCAGATTAACACCGACGAACGATCCCACTAACACGGTGAACAGCACGATCGTGAGCGCCGCCGCGCGCCGCCCGCGCCATCCCACCGTGAGCCGCGACTCGAGCAGCCCCGCGTAGAGTATCCAAATCACCAGCGACCACGATTCCTTGGGCTCCCACGACCAGAAATGCCCCCACGTCGCGTCGGCCCAAATCGCGCCGCTCAGGATCGCCAAACTCAACATTATGAAGCCCCATCCGAGCAGTCGATAGTTGATGCGATCGAGCTTTTCGAGGCTCGGGGCGCCTTCGTTGGCAGGGCCGATCGCGCGCTTGGATTTCAGGCGCGATTCATACGCGAGGTACACGATACTCACGCTCGCCGCCAGCACGAACATCGTGTAGCCGAGGATCGCGAGCGTCACGTGGATCGGCAGCCACACGCTCTGGAGCGGCGCCGGCAACACGATTCGGCCGGCTTTCATCGTGAGCGATGCGGCGCCGAGCGCGATCGTTACCGCAGGCGCGACGAACGCACCGATCACGGCCATCCTGAGCCGCACTATCATCAGCAATCCCGCGAGCGCCGTCAGCCACGCGAGGAACGACAGCGCCTGCGCGAAATTCGTCACCGGGATGTTGCCTGCTTGCAGGCCGCGCGCGGTCAGGTCAAGCGCGTGGAAAACCGCGCCGATCCCGAGCATCGCAACCGCGTAGCCCGTCGCCCGTGTTTTGCCCGACGTGCGCTCGAAGACGAACATCGACGCCGAGATTGCGTAACACGTGATCGCCGGCATCAGCCAGAATGTTTCCATTGCCACTAGCGCGAGGCGCTCAGTCCATTCGACAGAGCGAGCGATTCGGCGTCGATTCCGAGCGTCCCGAGCGAAACTCCGTCACCAAGACAGGCCGCCACGATTCGTTCGACAAAAGACAGGTCGTGATGACGCAGCGCGTCCGGCAGTTCCGATTCGGCCAGCGCTTTCAGCCGCCGCGACCGCTCACCCAGTTCAATCCTTTGCGATCGCAGATGATTGCGCGCGGCTCGCAGGATTCGCAACGCATGCCCGTACTCGTCACCGAATTGCTCTTCAAGCTGGCGCCGGAGCCTTGCCACGAAGGCGGGCGAAGCGCCACCCGTCGAGATCGCGATTTGCAGCGCGCCTTGCTTCACGATCGCGGGCGCGATGAAGTCGCAGAGCTCCGGCACGTCGGCGACATTCAGCAAGATACCGAGTTCGCGCGCTTCGGCCGCCAGCTCGCGATTGAGAGCCGAATCGTCGGTCGCCGCATACACCAGCGCGCATCCCGCCATGTCGCCGCGACGATACGGTCGTGCGATATGCGCGATCTCCCGCCGCTTGAACATCGCGTCGAGCGTATCGTTAAGGCGCGCGCAGACGACTGTCACCGTCGCATCGGCGTCGAGCAGAGATTCGGCCTTGCGCGCGGCGACCTCGCCGCCGCCCACGACGATACATTTGCGTCCCGTGACGTCGAGAAATATCGGCAGGTATCCCATGAAACCATCGCGATTTTATTACATGATGGCGTAGCGAGACAGCCCTCAGCACGACGGAGGAATCGGCGGCCGGCCGATCGAAGATGCCAAACCTATTGCGCGCGACCAATCAGACTCGCGGCACCGTGCTTTGCGAGCGGCTCGAAGATGCCGGCGGCTTGAGCGGTCAAAGCCGAGGACTACTTGGCCGCGACCGCCTCGAGCCGGACGCCGGGATGCTGTTCGAGACGGGAAGATTCACGCCTTTCATGTGGATGCACATGTTCTTCATGCGCTTTGCGATCGACATCGTGTTTCTCGATCGCAACAGCCGCGTGCTCAAGATCAACCGCGATCTTAGGCCGTGGCGCGTATCCTCGATCGTATTCGGTGCGCGCAGGGCGCTCGAGTTGTCATCCGGCACCGCCGATCGCAGCCTGACCCGCCTCGGCGATACGATCGAAATCGAGCCCTCTGACACCTAGCGGTCTGGTTTATCGCGGATAAGAGCCGTCTAAGCATTCCCCGCCGGCGACGCTGCCGCCGCTGGTCGAAACTGGTTGTGCCAATCGCGCCGCGAGTCGCTTCCTGCTGTTGCTGACACGCAACACTAAGTTGCATCGAAGCTTGGCACACTCGCCGAATTGGCGGAAAACTCTACGACTTGCTTGGTTCCCGATTTGGCACAGCACGTGCTCTCCCTTCACTCGCGCTCGGTTCAACTAACAAGTCGAACCTTCCCTGAGCCGGACACCACGCGGCGCAGGGTGAAAGAAGCGAAGCTGAAATTGGGGACAATGGCCATTAAGCCATCACCACTAAGGAGGACTCGTAAATGGATCTCATCACCAAACTGGCCGTGAAGCTCGGTGAGTATCGGCGCGCTCAGACGATGACTGAGTACGCTCTGATTCTCTCGGCAGTCGCCGTGGTCGTGTTCGTCGGCTACCAGACGATGGGCACCACGATCGGCACCCTGCTCGGCACCGTCGACACCAAACTGTAAGCGAAAAGGAAGAAGCACGGGGGTGGCGGACTAACCCATCCGCCACCCTAAACATCAACCGGGTCAGGAGAGCAGGGGAATGGATCTAATCAGGAAGGCATTCGTGAAAGTCAACGAGTATCAGCGCGCTCAGACGATGACCGAGTACGCGTTGATCCTGTCGGCAGTCGCGGTGGTAGTCTTCGTCGGCTACCAGACGATGGGCACCACGATCGGCACATTGCTGGGCACGGTCGATACCCAGCTTTAGCAGTGGCTATGGCGTGACGATCGTCACGAATCGTGATCTCCTGGCGTGGGCCCGAATCGCCGGCCCCCGCCAGGAGAAACGATCAAGGTGACGCTAGCCCTGGGAGGGGAGTCAATGAGCCTTTTCAACACAGTCCGCGCGAAGATAGCGCCCGCCCGCGGACAGACCATGACCGAGTACTCACTGATCCTCGCGACTATCGCTGTAGTTATCATCTCACTTTACAACACCGCGGGCACTATCATTAGCACGTTGATAAGCCGCGTAGGACCTCTGCTGTAGCAGACATTCTACCCGGCTCGTTGGGGTTCGAGTATGAGGGTTGTTCCTACGAGCCGCCGTAGCGGCACTGATCCGTCCGCAGGCAGCAAGGCTGCGCGCCTGATGCAGGCGTTGACCCGAGGCCAGGCCGCGGTCGAGTTTGCCCTGCTCGCAACGCTCTCCCTGATCGTCCTCATGGTCGGCATCCAGTTCGCCATTATAGGACAAGCGGCGTTGGCAGTTACCCAGGCGTCTTACGTTGCATCCCGCACGGCGTCAGTAAACACCAGCGTCACCGACTCGAACATCAGCAGCGTGACCAACAATCAATTGTCGCCATCGATCACTGCGCCGGCAAATGCGCTAACCGTGAACATGGTGACCGCCGGCGATTCCACCTGCGTTCCGAATCGCACATTTGGATGCCAGGTTACTGTCACCGTCACTTACGACGCTACCAGCAAAATCGCATTGCCCAATCCATTTCTTGGAATGACTTTTCCAACCACGCTAAGCAGCACCCAGAAGATGATGACGGAATGAGAATTCAACTAGCAATGGCAATGAGCATCTACAGCTATCTGACCTTGGGAGCAGGGTTGTCAGTTCGCAGCCGGAGGGGAAACGCAATATGAAACGGCAAAAGATCTTTGTCTTAGTCGCGGGAGTCGCGGCCATGCTGGCATCGATCATGGTCTATTCCGCCCTGAAAAGGCGCGAGGCGGAAGTGCAGAAGGCCACGGCTCGCAACGTCCAGGTGCTGGTCGCCGCCTTCAACCTCCCATTAGGCAGCAAAATCGGACCCGACGCCGTCAAAATGACGCGATGGTCGGCCGAAAGCGTGCCTGACGGCGCCTATACCGATCCCAAGCAGGTGCTGGGCAGCTACGTCAAGAACTCGATGGTTGCCAATGAGCCCATCGTAGGTTCCAAGTTGTTCACTGGCGACAAGACTGCGGGCGTGATGCCACTACTTATACCTTTTGGCATGCGCGCGGTGTCGGTCCCGGTCGATGAAGTCAGCGACATCGCCGGCTTCGTCCTGCCTCACACACATGTCGATATCCTGGTTGCTATCAACGGAGGAGGCGTCGAAAAGCCCTTTTCCAAGGTGGTGTTACAGAACATCGAGGTGCTTGCGGTCGCGCAGGAAGTAGAAATGAAGAAGGACGAACCCACCATCGTTAAGGTGGTCACCTTGCTGGTCTCTCCGCCGGAAGCCGAGCGGCTTTCGCTCGCAAGCCGCGAAGGGACGCTGCGTCTCGCGATGCGCAACTACAACGACAACAAGATAGTTCTTACCAGCGGGACCGACATCCAGCAAATGCTGCGCGCCTATAGCAGCGCGCCGGAAATACCGGTTATGCCGACGCAGCCCGCCGCGCATCACGCCTTGCTGGCTACGCCGCGCCGCGCTCCGGTCGAAGTCGAAATTCTTCGCAACGGCAAGTCGTCCGAATCGGTTTCGTTCGTAAACGAGGCGGCGGCCGACAACACGACCTCGAAACCGTCGCGCCACGCGCGTCGCGATACTGCCGAGATGAATCGAGTCGCGGCTGACGCTTCGAAGCCGGCGCCGGCGGCAGTCGCAATGAATCCTGCGCCCGCATCCGCGCCTGCTGCTATCGCGAACAGTGCGACGCCTGTTGCTGCTTCTGCTGCGCCGGCAGTGGTCGCAAGTGCTCCGCCGCCGATGGTCGATCCCGAACAGCGAACCGCGGCGCCGCTAAGTGGCGAAATCACTCCTTTGAGCACCGCCGTCGGTGCAGGCGACTCTCAGGTTCCGACGCCTAAGACGATCGATATCCCGTAACGGACCCGAGTAACGAGGTGAGTAACATGAAATCAAAACGAGGATGTGGCTCGCTGCCGTGGCTAGTCGCCGCCGCGACTCTGCTGACCTTGCGGCCCGGTCTGTTGCGCGCTGCTGAGAGTGAACTTGTCACGAAATCCGTCACCATGACGGCCGGAGAAAGCTACGTAATCGATAAGGTTAGTCCTGACGCTACCCCTGGAATCAAGGTGGTCAAGAATCCGCACGCACTGGTCATCCATAGCGAGATGCCCGGCAAGATAATGCTGGTAGGTGCGGAAGCAGGCGAGTGGAACCTTTCTGTTACGATGGCTGATGGGCAACCGGTGACCTATCACATCACGGTGAACAAGATCGCCGCGATGAATGATATCGATCACCCGGCGATGAGTCCGCCTGCGATCTCGGGCAGCGGCAGGAAGGTCGGTAGCGCCGCCCCAGTGGTAGCCAAGCTCGATCCCGGCGCCGGTCCGGTCGATACTTCCGCTGCTACTGCTTCGGCTTCGGATGCTAGCAGCCCGGGATCCCCTTCACCGGCCAAGGACGGCTCCGAGATAGTATCGATTTCATCTCATGCGGCGCCGCTAGGCCCCTCGACGTCGGTGGCGTCGGCTCCGATGGCCCCGGTCGTAGTGAAGCCTATCAGCGACGATAGCTCCTCCTCGTTGCCGTCGGTGCCCGCGCCGTCCGTGGCGAGCCAGACTGCCCAGGCCGCCGTCGCTCACGAGAAATTCAGAACCGATCCTTCGATCGCGCTAAGCGGCGGCGACTACTCGAGCGACGCGGTATCAGGCGGGACGCACTATCTGCCTGACGACGTAGTTTCGATGCAGACCGGCAGCTCGATAATAATCGACTTTCCCAAGCGCCTGCGCCGCGTCTCGATGGCCGATACCACGATCGCCGACATCCAGGTGATTAACCCCTTCCAGGTCAACATCATAGGCCATAAGCCTGGCTTTACCACTCTCGCCGTGTGGAATCAGCAAGGCCACTACGACGAGCGCTCGGTGCGAATCGACCCCAACGGCAAGCAGCAGGTGATGCTCAACACGATGGTGGCTGAGCTGAACCGCACGAATATCGAAAACCAGGGCACCAACCTGTCGGGCGCGCTGACCAAGTATGGCGTGTCGATGGTAGGTCTGCCTGGCTCGGTCGCGACCCCTTACTCAGCCTCGACTAACATCACGAGCACGGGACCTTTCGGTAACACCACCGGTGCCGTACTGCCTTTCGGCGGATCGGTCATCCCTATGCTCTTGTCGCAGGGACTGACCTATGGCTTGGCGGCAGGTAACTCGAACTTCCAGATTCAGAGTTTCTTCCAGTATCTCGAACAGCACGATATGGCCAAGATTCTGGCTCAGCCTCATTTGCTGGCTAATTCCGGCGAAGAAGCCAAGTTCCTCTCGGGCGGCGAAATTCCCATCGTGATCACCCAGGCACTGAACACTTCCATCGTGTTCAAGCAATTCGGCACCTCTGTCGAGTTCGTCCCTACTGTGGTCGGTCGCGATGACGTCGAGTTACTCGTCAAACCCGAGGTGTCGCAGCCCGACTATAGTCACGGCGTGCAGTTGTTCGGCTTCACGGTGCCCGCGTTCATCACGCGGCGTGCGGAGACGATGGTACGGATGCGCGACAACCAAACACTCATCATCGCCGGCCTGATCCTGCACGATAAGCGCTCCATCATAAAGAAAGTGCCTTATATGGGTGACATTCCGTACCTCGGCGGCTTGTTCCGCAATACCAGCTACTATAATACCGAGACCGATCTCGTGATGGCTGTGACTCCGCAAATTGTCCGACCGCTGCCGGCGGGTGCCTCCGTCTACAACCCGACCGCAGTACCCGAAATGACCGAGCAACAGATTAAAACGCGCGACTTGAGCCAACCGGATGCGGCGCGGCCCAGGTTCTAAGCGGCATGAGTGATTGTGGGAGCAACCAGGGGAGAGAACAGCGTGTCAGTGCTTAGCAAAAAGGACGGTCGGCGGGGAGCGCTGAGGGTCCATCTGGTCGGCAGGGGCGAGGAAACGCGGCTCGCGGTCCGCACCGCCCTTGCCGCACTCATCGACCCGGCGCTCGATATCAAGGAAACCGAACCCGACTTGACGGCGGTCACCGATGGCTCGACCGACGTCACGATGGTGGTGTTCAACGGCGATCAGGAACTCGAGCTCAACTATCTTAGCAGCCAGTCGGCGGTGGAATCCCGGCCGGTATTGTTCGCGCTGCTGCACGATCGATCGCCGGAGCTGATGAAGCGCGTACTTAGAGCCGGCGCCGACGAGCTACTGTTCCTCCCGCTCGATCCAGGTGAGACGACGCGCGCGTTGCTCAAGATCAGTGAGACCCGGCGCCGCGAGGAAGTCGATGAAGGCGGTACGATTATTTCGCTCGTAAGCCTGATCGGCGGCACCGGAGTGACCAGCCTGTCGGCTAACCTCGCGCTCGCGTTGCGCTATGCCTTCAACAAGAGGGTCGCCGTCGTCGATCTCGATCTCCAGACTGGTGGCCTTTCGGTCTTTTTGAATCTCGAGCCCGAGCGCACGATCATGGCGCTGACCAACGAGGATCGTAAGCTCGACTCGATTCAGCTCGAATCGGCGCTCAGCAAGCATACCTCGGGCATCTATCTGCTCGCCGCGCCCAAGAAAATCGAGGACAGCGAGCTGGTATCTGACACCACCGTCGGCGCGATCCTCAACCTGATGCGCCAGTTGTTCGACTTCGTGATCGTCGATTGCGGCACGCACATCGACGCCAACACGGTTGCCGCGTGGGAGCGCTCGCAGCATCTGTTCTATGTGCTCGATCAATCGATCGGCGCGGCGCGATGCGCCTGGCGATTCGTCGATTTGTGCGGCCGCCTCGGACTTTCCAACATCGAGCCGAATTTCATTCTGAGCCGCTTCGTTCCGGGCCATCCGATTAGCGAGGATCAACTAAGTCACACCCTGGCCAAATCTCTCTACGCCAAGATTCCGCGCGACGAAAAGGTGCTCGAGCGCATTCAATTGAGCGCGCAGGACCTCTGGCAGGTCGCGCCGAATTCACCGCTCGCCAAGTGCGTCGAGGAACTCGCGCGGCGGCTCGAAATGGGCGCCGAGATGGCGCACGAAAATTCGAACTCGCTGGTTTCGCGATTGCTCAATGCGATCGGCGCTCGCGCCTGAGGCATCCACGATGAAATTGGTCGAGCGAATTTCCCAACAGAACAACAATTCCGCGACGTCGATGCAGCGTTCGCTGATCGGCAACACGCAGAAGAAACCGAAAGATGTCCAGGCCGAGGGTTTCCAGCAGCTTAAACTCGCGGTGCACAACCGCCTGTTTGAAACCCTCGACGTCACGCGGCTCGAGAGCCTGGAGCCCGTGCTCGCCTCGCAAAAGGTGACCGAAGCAATCACCGTGATCCTCGACGAAGAAGGGCGCCTGCTCACCGACCTCGATAAGAGCCGGCTGATTGAGGAAATCAAGAATGAGTTGCTCGGGCTCGGGCCGCTCGAGCCGCTGCTCTGGGACGACGAGATCACCGATATCCTCGTCAACGGCCATCGCCAAATCTACGTCGAGAAACGCGGCAAGCTCTACTCGACCGAGATCAAGTTCCAGGACGATCAGCACCTGATGCTGATCATCGATCGCATCGTGTCGCAGGTCGGCCGCCGCGTCGATGAAGCGTCGCCGATGGTCGATGCGCGCCTGCCCGACGGCTCGCGTATCAACGCGATCATTCCGCCGCTCGCGCTCGACGGTCCCGCGCTCTCGATTCGCCGTTTCGGACGCAAGCGCTTCAACATCCAGGATCTCGTCGACAAGAAAACGCTGCCGGCGGAGATGGTCGACTTCCTCAAGACCATCGTCCGCGCACGCCTGAATGTTCTGGTCTGCGGCGGCACCGGCTCCGGTAAAACCACGATGCTCAACTGCTTGTCCGCCTTCGTGCCGGAGAATGAGCGGATCGTGACGATCGAAGACTCGGCGGAATTGTCGCTGCAGCAACCGCACGTGGTCCGGCTCGAAACGCGGCCGGCCAACGTCGAGGGCAAAGGCGAAGTGACGCAGCGCGATCTCGTCAAGAACACACTGCGGATGCGCCCCGACCGGATCATCGTTGGCGAGGTCCGCGGCGGCGAGGTCTTCGACATGTTGCAGGCGATGTCCACCGGTCACGACGGCTCGATCGCCACCATCCACGCCAACACCCCGCGCGACAGCATGGGCCGCCTCGAAATGATGATGCTGTTGTCCGGCGTCTCGATTCCGCAGCGCGCGATGCGCCAGCAGATCGCGTCCGCCTTGAACATCATCGTTCACGTTTCGCGGCTCTCCGACGGTACCCGCAAAGTGATGCGCATTTCGGAGATCAGCGGCATGGAGGGCGACATGGTCATGATGCAGGACCTGTTCGAATTCAAGCGCACCGCGGTCGGCCCCGACGGCGAGGTGCTGGGTCAATTCATCGCGACTGGAATTCGCTCCGCTTATTCCCAGCGGCTCGAGGCCGCCGGCTACAAACTGGACGCGAAAATTTTCCGTAACACAGTCGGGTAGGCGTTATGGACTTATTGATGACCGGCGGCATCTTCGCCCTCATTTTCGTGTTCGTGCTGATGTTCTTCACCAGTCGCGGTACCGAGGTCGAGCAGCAACGCCACCTCGCGCGCAACCTCGTCCGGCCCGCCGACGACATCAACATCGACGTGATGCGCAAGCGCAAACCCGATCAGGGTCAGCTGCTGCACGCTCTGTATGAATTTAACCTGCTGCTCAAGCTCGAAGAGATGATGTGGCAGGCCGGCATGTACATCAGGGTCGTGGACATCCTGCTCATCATGGTGCTGCTGTTTGGCGCGGGACTGTTCGGCGGCAATGTGATTTTTCACGACATCCCGGTGGCGGCGGTTTCCGGCGTGATACTGGCCAGCCTTCCGCTCGCGTTCATCCGCTTCCGCCGCAAGCGCCGATTGAAGCAATTCGGCCAGCAACTTCCGTTCACCCTCGATTTGATCAAATCCTCGCTCGAAGCAGGTCATTCGCTCCAGCGCGCACTTCAGGTCGTCGTCAGTGAGTTCGCCGATCCGATCGGCAGCGAATTCCGCACCGTGCTCGAACAGAACCGGATCGGACTCTCGCTGCCGCGCGCGCTCGAAGACATGCTGCGGCGAGTTCCCGAAGACGACTTGCGGCTGCTCGTCGTCGCCGTGAAAGTCCAGGCCGAAGTCGGCTCGAGCCTCGCGCAGATTGTCGGACGCCTGTCCGAAATTGTGCGCACACGCCAGCGCCTGCGCCTTCAAATCAAGGCCATGACCGCTCAGTCGCGGCTCGGCGGCATGATCGTCGGAGCGCTGCCGGTGCTCGTCATGGGCGCGTTCAGCCTGATCCAGCCGGGCTACACCGACAAACTGTTCTATGACCCGACGGGACAAAAAATCCTGAAATTCGCCGCCGGCTCGGATCTGATTGCGATTCTCGCGATCCGGCGCTTGCTGAGGGTGAACTTCTAATGAGTCCAATGATGGTTGGCGTCGCAGTTTTCTTTTTGGCTGGCGCGGCAGCCATCGCGCTCTATATCGCTTTCGCGCCCAACACTCGCGCAATGGACGAGACATTTGCCGACCTCGCGGTCAAGATGCGCGTCTCGTTGGGAGCGCTCGAGGGTGGCGAGGTTACCGATGACAACTTGCTGCGCATGATGTTTCGCTGGGCGGCGAAACGCGTCCCGCCGCCCGACGTCGATTCGCCTAACGGCGAGAAGTTGCAACAGACTCTCGCGCAGGCCGGCTTCCTTAAGTCCAGCGCACCCCAGACCTATCAGGTCATTCGCGTGATGCTGGCGGCCGGATGCGCTTTCATCGGCCTCATCGTCGGACTGATCTTGCATAGCTCGGCTTCGCAGCCGATTGTGTTCGCGGCTGGCGGCGCCGTGGTGGGCATCTTTGTGCCGAGCTATATCCTCGGACGCCGCGCGCGCCTCCGCCAGGCCGCCATCTCGCGCCAACTCTCGGACGTGCTCGATTTGCTCGTGGTCTGCGTCGAAGCCGGTCTTGGACTCTACGAAGCGATCCAGATTGTAGGCGCTGAGAGCGAGCGTCACGGCCAGGAAATCGGCACCGAGTTGAACCTGGTCTCCGCCGAGATCTCAGCCGGCGCGAGCCTCGGCCAGGCGCTCCGATCGCTCGCGGATCGCACCGCCGTCGAGGACATCAAGCCGCTGGCGGCGACGTTGATTCAAAGCGAACAGCTCGGCGCGCAAATCTCGCCGGCGCTGCATGCCAGCTCCGATGCGCTCAGGATGCGGCGCCGTCTGCGGGCGGAGGAAATGGCGCAGAAGGCGACCATCAAGATTCTCTTTCCGCTGGTACTGTTCGTTCTCCCCTCGATGATCGCAGTGATCGTCGGGCCGGCGATGATCCAGGTCATCCGCACCCTTTCAGGGGTCGGATAGGAACCACTAACACAGCCTCTCCCAGGGGGCCTCGGGCTCGGCGCGGCCACGCGCCAGTCCGGGGCCTGTTCGTCTTCCCGAAATTCAACGGGTGCAATTAAATTGTAAACTCGAAGTGGCTTGGATGCTTGCGTGGCGGGGGCGTTCGCTCTAGATTCGCCTAAGGATCAGGACGAGTCATGAGCGATCGGAGCACCATAGAATGGACTGATGCCACGTGGAATCCGGTACGCGGCTGCACGAAAATCAGTCCCGGCTGCAAGCACTGCTACGCTGAAAGGTTTGCCGAGCGCTTTCGCGGAGTGCCGGGACACCCCTTCGAGCAAGGTTTCGACATCCGGCTTGTTCCCGAAAAATTGGATCAGCCTCTGCGCTGGCGTTCCCCGCGGCGCATCTTCGTGAACTCGATGAGCGATCTTTTTCACGATCAGGTTCCCGTCGAGTACATCTCGCGCGTTGGTCAGATCATGCAGGTCGCCGAATGGCATACGTTTCAGATTTTGACCAAGCGCCACGAACGACTGCGTTCGCTACTGAACGGAGAACTTCAGTGGATGGGCTCACTATCGAATGTCTGGTTCGGTGTAAGCGTAGAAGATCGGGAATTTGGTTTGCCGCGAGTCGAGTCTCTGCGCGCGACAAACGCTCACATTCGTTTCCTATCAGTCGAACCACTTTTGGAAGATCTGGGTGATCTCGATCTCACGGGAATTGATTGGGTGATTGTTGGCGGCGAAAGTGGCGCACACTACCGAGCGATGGCCCCTGAATGGGCTCGAAAAATTCGGAATCAATGCCGCAGGGCGAGGGTGTCATTCTTTTTCAAGCAATGGGGTGGGCATCGACCGAAAAGCCTTGGTCGCCTGCTGGACGGTATTGAATGGAACGCTATGCCAAGGCATTCAGCGCCAAAACAGGACTCCATCTCAGCGCTTGGTTGAACCGCTAGCAGATGACGGTCTGCTCGCGCGCCCCGGAAGGATCTGGACTCGCGAGAAATTAGACTACTTGAAAAAGTACGCCGCGGCTTTCATGACGGCCATGGCCAAAAAGAAATGGGATGGCCTCGTCTACATCGATCTTTTATGCGGCCCTGGACGCGATTTGGAAAAGGAAACCGGCGAGCAATTCCTCGGCTCTCCGCTTATCGCTCTTTCGACCAAACCGCCTTTCTCTCATCTATATTTGGCCGACAAGAGCGAACGGAACATTCGGGCGCTTGAAAAGAGAATTCCAGACGCTGACAAATCTCGGGTCAGTCTCACCCCTGGCGACTGCAACGTAGTTGTTGATGATGTCCTAAAGAAGGTTTCCGATCGTACCCTGGGCTTGGCTTTCATAGACCCCGAAGGTTTTGAGGTTGATTTTGCGACACTTGCAAAGTTAGCAAAGCGCCGAATAGATCTGATTTACCTTTTTCCAAGTGGAATCGGCGTCAAACGAAATCTCAAAAATTTCCTACCTTTGACTAATACGCCGATGGACAAGTTTTGGGGCGGCAAGGATTGGCGGGATCTTCCGGAAGCACGGCGAGCCGCAGGCACTCTCCACGAAGAAACGCCCGAACGCATTGTCACATCGCTAGTGTCGGCCTTTCGGCGAAAGCTCAAGGAGGTAGGTTTTTCCCACCAAGACGAGGCCGTTCCTCTCAAAAACACAAAAAACGCTCAGATGTATCATCTCCTGTATCTTTCGCATGCCGAGGTTGGGCGAAAAATCTGGCGAGGAATCAAAAAAATCTCGCCGGGCGGACAGAGATCGTTCGACTATTGAATTTAAGGAAATCTACGCGAGGGATTTGGCGCGTTGCGGTTCTTCGGCGAGGGTGGCGCGCGCCGCGAGCCGATCGCGCATCGCGCGATGACTCTCGCGCGTGATCGGATAGCGCGAAAACACCATCGCACTCGCGAGGTAAATCGTCGCCGGCACGATCGCGAATACGATTCGCAGATTCTCCGCCGCCGCGGGCGCGAGGCTCGCCGACCCCGGCTGATATCCGACCCAGCTCAAGATTGGCCCAACTAGCAGCATCGTGATCCCGATCGCCACCTTGATCGACATCGACGTGATACCGCCGTAAGCGCCTTCCTGCCGCTGGCCGGTGCGCTCTTCGTCCCATTCGATCACGTCGGCCGACGCCGACATTTGCGTCACCCAGATTCCGATCGCCGCGAATCCGCTGAACGCCATCAGGCCGTAAAGCGCGAGCGTGCTTTGCGGCGTGAGCAGGATGAAGCCGAGCGAGCCGAGCGCATTCGCGACCATCGCGACCACGAACGCCGGCTTCTTTTCGATACGCACCGTGATGCGGAACCAGAACGGGTACGAAATCGCGGAGCCTGCGAAGTATGCGATCAGCCATCGCGCCGCAGCGTTCTCGTCGTGGTACCAGTACTTCGCGAGGAAGCGCAGCAGAATCGTCGGCACGTTGATCGCCATCACTGCGAGCGTGGTTGCGATCAGCAGGATCACAAACGGCTGATTGCTCAGCACCGATTTCATCGACGCGAACAGCTTCGAGCGCTCGCGCGTCGAGAATTCGAGCCGCTCGCTGAGCCCGCCGTAGGCGAGCATCGCGCCGCCCGCGACGACGGTTGCGCAGATCGCGCCGGTGACCCTGAAATCAGTGCCGCGCGCGAACAGGTACGACGCCGCGAACGGCAGCAGCGCGCCGCTGACGTCGCCAATCGTCGCGCACAACTGGCGGAACGTCGAAAGCTTGGTGCGCTCGTCGTAGTCGAGCGTCAGTTCCGGCATCAGCGCGCCGTATGCGGTCTCGTAAAATTTCCGCGACGTGAGCATCAGGAAGTAGAAGCCGAAGAACCACACGAACAGGCCCGCCTTCAGTTGCGGCGGCGACAGCAAAAGGTAATAGCAGAGCGCCATCGGAATCGCGGCCGCGAAAAACG